>NZ_LNDC01000058.1 GCF_001870905.1 Geitlerinema sp. PCC 9228 | reverse complement strand
CGGGGATGGACTAGCATAGCTAATCCATCTAGGCACACCCAATGAAGCGAGAATCTCACGAATTCTATTCGTGAGAGTGTCAATACTACTGGAATGCCTGGCTGGTGGACGTTTAATCTTCGTGTTCTTCAAAAGGATCGGCTAAATCTTTAGAAGGAGGACCAAAAGCAGTATAGATAGCCACACCCGTAAGCAGGACAAGCAAACCCGAAATGGAAATCAAAATAGCAGTTGTAGAGTCCATAAGGAAGAATTTACAATCAACAACGGTCTTGAATATAATTTAACAAAAATCGTACCTTCAGGGTCAGCCCCCCCCAGCTGAAGTGCAGGGGCTTCCTGCCTCCAGCTTCAGGTAGCTCACCAGCCTAAGTCCTTTGGGGCTATGTTTTTAGGGTCATGGTACCGACAAATGCTTTCGGTGTTGGTCGCCTTGCCGTTAACGGTGACTGGGGAGCGGCGATCGCGTCGGTTGCCCCCATAGAGGAGACCCAAAGCGATCGCTAGCATTCATCTCGGGCAAATCCCACGCCAAGCAAGACCCAGTCATGGTACGATCGGCAAAAGCCGCCTGGCAATAAAACCTGGCGATCGAACATTGGTTAGTAGATTGCCACGAACCAATTGTTGAAAAGAAAATAAAAGGATACCATACTATGGCACAGAGAACTCGCTTGGGAAGTCTTCTACGTCCGCTCAACTCTGAATACGGCAAAGTTGCCCCCGGCTGGGGCACCACCCCTTTAATGGGCGTCTTCATGCTGCTGTTTTTCGTATTTTTGCTGATTATCTTGCAAATTTACAACTCTTCCCTACTGCTGGAAAACGTCAACGTAGACTGGAAAAGCTTGAGCATGTAGGTTTGTCGCTGCCAACAACCGTTCCCTGTGAAGGGCGGTTATCCCAGAAGAAAGCCCGGATTTTCCGGGTTTTTTTTCGGCACTATATACTGGAAATTGGAGAAGTTATTTACAGGAAAGCTATATGAATATCTTTGGTATCGGCTTGCCAGAAATGCTCGTTATCCTGGTTATTGCCTTACTCATCTTTGGTCCCAAAAAACTTCCCGAAGTTGGTCAAAGTTTGGGCAAAGCCATCAAAGGCTTTCAACAGGCATCTAAAGATTTTGAAAACGAATTCAAACGGGAAGCCAACTACTTGCAAAATAACGAACAATCGCAAGAAACTTCCCAAGCAGCCGAACCCACCAAAAGTGCGGCTGTTGCCGACGATGGAAACACAGAAACCGCACCAACCCAAGACGGCAGCAATTCCTCTAGTTCCAAAGAACAAACCCCTGCTAGTTAGTTTTATATTCTAACCCTATTTGGGAGTTTCCTGGCTTTTGGGGACGTGCCGAGTGTGGGAAATAGAAAAATGCAACGATTCCAATTTTTTGTAGGGGCAATTTCCCCGTAGTTGCCACCTAATTCACGTTGCTACACGTTCGTGGTTCATCTGTGTCGGATTCCCTATGAATTCTCGATCTTCCATGCTCGGTACGCTCCACTTACGGGGAATTTCATGCGATCGCGATGGAACTTGATGTTTTGCCAACCAAAGTTGTAACTCGTAAGGAGATGAGCGAACTAAGACCGCAGTTAATTGCTGGATTGGGCAATCCCGGGAAAAAATACGAAAAAACCCGTCACAACATTGGTTTTGATGCCATCGATGCCTTAGCCCAAGCTTGGCAAATTTCCCTCAGCGAAAACCGACGCTTTCAAGGAATTTTTGGGGAAGGATTTACCCCGAAAACTGGTAAAATTCGCCTGCTCAAACCCACCACTTACATGAACCGTTCCGGACAATCTTTACAATCGGTAGCGAGTTGGTTTAAATTGCCGCCAGAGTCGGTTTTGGTCATTTATGATGACATGGATTTGCCCGTGGGCAAAATTCGTTTGCGTTTGTCGGGGTCGGCAGGTGGGCATAATGGTATGAAATCCGCGATCGCCCATTTAAATACGCAAAATTTTCCCCGCTTGCGCATTGGCATCGGCAAACCAACCGGGGAAAACGAACAGGAGACCATTGGCTACGTTCTGGGCAAATTTTCCCCTTCCCAAGCCCAAGTCATGTCGCAGGTTCTCGATACGGTGGTTCAAGCGATCGAAGTTGGCTGCGAACAGGGATGGGAAAAGGCGATGAGCTTGTACAACAACCATGTAGTGCCCCTTTAAAATTTTCCCTGTGTGGTAGTTTGGTCGTTTCCCCATTGCATATGAGCAAACGCTTACCCAAAACCACCGCCCACGTTTGTATCACGGCACAGTCTTGGCAGACAGGCAAACTGGAAGGTCAGGTAAGTGCCGGTGCATTTACCTGGGACTTTCAGTGGCGGTTTCGTCAAAAAGAACTTCGTATTTTCCCTTCTAGAGGTCGGGCATTGATTCAAGAACCTTTGGGGCGTTTTTTGGAAGCTTACGATTACCAGTTGGAACCGGGAAGTGACTACTGGTTTACCATTCGCGCGCAAATTTAGCCCGATGGGGGCGATATTTTTTCGTTTTTGGAAATTGATGGCTTTGAGCAAAACCGCCGCGCATCCTACGAATGAACGCGAAGCGTCATTCGCGCTTTTAGCGGCGGATGGGGGATAATCACCTCAGCCCCGTATGGCACTATTGCCCACCAGGCTGAGAGCTCTGGAGATATGGGTAGATACAAGACCGGTTTGATGAGGGACAACCAACCCTGCAAATCCCAGCATCACCCGATTCATCAGGGTAGGGAACGGGCCAAAAGTTGGTATTGTATTTTCAACTATCTACCTACAGGCAGAAATGACCTGGGTGCTGCGACCGCAGAAGTTCCTGGCAGTAGGCGAGAGCGCCGCCTCCCTCTGGTGGTAGCAGGATGGGGAAGCTACGATTCTATGGCGTAGCCATGAATCGCTAGTCGCGTTTACGAATCGTGCCTACGGGGGAAAGCGATCGCTGTATTCAAGAATGGTACTTTTCCCCAGCGACGTCAAACTGCTGTTGCTGGTATCGTTCGATGAGAATAATGGCAACAATATCGTCGATGGGGCGTGGGGGAAGGCGCATCCGGGAGGGAACCAGGCGCATGAGCCCTTTGGGAGGAAACATTTGCCAGTAGCGATCGCGCGCTTGCAGGCTGGAATAGGCTTCGTTTACCAAGACAAGGGGAATCTGGGGAACGGCGGTTTCTAGTTGAGATTTCCAGGATTTGGCGGTGGTGCGATCGCCCATGACAATGGTTTCGAGGGGATATGCTCGAGCGAGGGAAACCACCGTGGTCATGGCATCACCGGCGGCGATGACCTGGTGGTAGATAATTTGTTGCGGCAATCGCACAATGGCAAGACCGCATTTATCTTTTCCGGGATCGAAACCCAGCAACAGGGATGGGGACATAGGAGCAAACCACTAATTGGTACGGGCAATCACTTCGTCTTGGTTGTTAACAGCTAAGAGATTTACGGTTAGCGGACCTACCGTGTAGATCGCTTCTGCAGCTACGGCTTTAATTTTTAGAGGTTGGTTGTATGATTCTACCTTTTTTAGGAAATTGGCGAGCTTGGAAATATCGTCTATATCGTCGTCGCCGATTTTGACATCGGGGGAAAGCAATCCCAACCACCGAGCGCGAAATTGGGAAGCTTCGATCAGTAGGGAAATGCGATCGCGGATTTCTTCGGAAGTTTGCGCCATGGGGTTGACAGAAGTAGCAGCAATCAAATCTCCTTTCAGCAGCAACAAACGATTGGGCACCACATCCGCCACCACTTCCACATTTTTTTCCCCCACCAGATAGTTTTCCGCCGAAATAATCCGCATCACGTACACGCGATTGGCTTCAATTTGTTCGAGCAGTTGTTGAACTTCGCTTTGGGAAATGCGTACCGCCCGAAAATCAAAGTCTTCCCTGCCCGGTAGCAACTGGCGGATTGCCTCTCGGTTGGCTTCCCGCAACAAGCGATCGATGGCTTCCGGCACCCCTTCCGTATCGACCACCCGCACTGCCCCAGATGCCAATACTTCCCCGCGCAGCAGGGCAACGTTGCCTTCCCGCAGTTTTTGCGATTCTTGTTCTAGCTGGCGCACTTCCGCTTCCAAAAAGGTGCGTTCTCGTTGGAGTTCTGCCAGCAAATCTTCCCGCGCCCGAATGATTTCCGCTTGTTTGGCGAGTTTTTGTTCCCGCTGTTCGATAATTTTATCCCGCTTCGCGATCGCAGCTTCTTTTTGGGCAAGCAGGGTTTCCCGTTCCTGTAACAATTCTTGGCTTCTTGCTTGTAACTGCTGAATTTGCTGCTGCAAGCTATTTTTTTGCTGGGAAACCTCCTGCAATTGCGCTTGGGTATTTTGGAGGTTGGTTTCCACTTGAGATAGTTGGCTGCGGGTTTGTTCTAAATTGGCTTCCAGTTTTCGTTTCTCCGAACGTACCCGTTCTAACGCCAAACGCGCTTGTTGGAGTTGGTTTTGGTTGTCTCGCAGCAAACGTTTGACTTGGGCGAGTTCCTGTTTGGCACCATCCAGTTGCGTGGTGGTTGCGTGCAAGGTTTGCCGGGTCTGGGTGAGGTCGTTTTTCGCATCTTCCAGGTCTTCTTGAATTTCTTCAAGTTTAAAGATCCCCGTACGTAGCTGTCGGTCGCTCGCCAGTAGAATGCCCAACGTAGAGGCGGAAATGACGCTACCGGTGATAATGGTGATTACAGTAGCCGTTTGTTTGGGGCGCAGCCCGTACAGGCGCAACCTTGCCTTTCCCACCTTGGTGCCCAAGCGATCGCCCACTGTGGCAATCGCCCCACCCAACAGTAAAATTGCCACAATTAGGACGTATCCAGCGTTCATGGAAAAAAAGTTGCGATCGCAATTCCTTGGCTCGCAATTGTGGAATTGGATAAAACTGCGATTGCCTAGCTTAGGTGAATTGCTGGCTCAAGGCAAGGGGATTGTGAACGGTTACTTTTTTCTTGTAAATGGAAATCATTTGCTTTTGCCGCAATTCGCCCAACAATCGCGTCACCGTTACCCGGGTGGAACCAATAGCCTCGGCAATTTCTTGGTGGGAAAGCTTCAAGTCTATGGTAATGCCGTTGGTGCTGGGAATACCAAAATCGCGACAGAGAATTAACAGAAAACTCACCAGACGCGATCCCATATCGCGGTGGGCAAGGGTTTCGATCATCATCTCGGTTTGCAAAATCCGCGAAGATAGCCCCTGCAACATAAACACCGACAGTTCCGGGTCGTCTTTGAGGGCTTTTTCCACCTGGTCGATGGGAACCGACAGCAATTCCACCGAAGTAAACGCCACCGCGTGGTAAAAGCGATCGCTGCGATGTCCGGTAATTAGCGACAACACTCCAAAAACGCTGTTTTCCCGCAGTAGGGCCACGGTAATTTCTTCTCCCCCTTGGTACACCCGGGAGAGTTTCACGGCACCTTTGAGCAGGAAATAAACCCTTTCTGCCGGGTCGCCGGGGAAGAAAATCGTTTTCCCCCGCTCGAAGGTTTCCACAACGGGAGGAAAGACCCCGTTGCTCATTTGCCGGAATATAGCTGCTAGCGATTTGTCCTGACTCCCAATCATAAGTTTTTGCCTACATAAATGCCTTTGCACGATGCGACCAGCTCACCACAAGCGGTGCTACCAGTTCACCGTAAATTATGCCGGCGATCGCTCCTAGTGCGCTTGAGGGCGCGACCTATTGTAGAGCTTTCTGCACGAGATTCCCATTCAGAATTTAGCCAGCCTGTGGGCGTAACACAGAACGTTACGACAATTTACAATGCGTTCGGATCCGGCTTTAAAAAACGTAAACTGAGGCAAAGGCGCTTTTTTGTAATGAAATATACATGTATGGGAAAGCATCCAGGTGTGATACCATACTTTGGCTATGGAACCCCTCAAAGTTCGGCACTCAGCTTGCGGTCAGCCCCCCGGCTGAAGCACTGAGGAAAACATGACCCTGTGCCGGGGAGGCGATTCCGGCTAGAACCCCGAAAGAGCAGAAACTGCACCTCTTTTCGCTCTCTCCGAGCATGGGGAAGGCGACTAAAGTCGCCGTTCGTTTTTCCTCCCGGCGCTAAAGCGACAGGGCTTGCAAACCTATCGAAGATTTTCCGCGAGCGCAGCCGAACCACGAACGTGGGGGAATCGGTCTCCT
Source organism: Geitlerinema sp. PCC 9228 (assembly GCF_001870905.1). Lineage (NCBI taxonomy): Bacteria > Bacillati > Cyanobacteriota > Cyanophyceae > Geitlerinematales > Geitlerinemataceae > Geitlerinema > Geitlerinema sp. PCC 9228. The sequence goes on along the minus strand of NZ_LNDC01000058.1, from coordinate 21,708 downwards.
TGCGAAACCAATCCGTATCCCCAGAAAATTGTCAACAGGCCAACCAGAAATTTGCATTGTTTTTAGAATAGACAATTATGTTGAATTTGAACGGAAAAAATGCCCTTGTCACCGGCATTGCCAACCACCGCTCCATTGCTTGGGGAATCGCCCAAAAATTGCACGAAGCTGGTGCCAACCTGGGTGTCAATTACCTTCCCGACGAAAAAGGCAAACACGAAAAGAAAGTAAAGGAACTGGTAGAACCGCTCAACCCTGATTTTTGCGTTCCCTGTGACGTGCAAAACGACGAACAGGTAGCTGCCATGTTTTCCACTGCCGAGCAAACTTGGGGCCAGTTGGATACCCTCGTTCACTGTTTGGCGTTCGCGGGGAAAGATGAACTATCTGGCAATTTTACCGATTTAAGCCGGGAAGGGTTTGCTAGAGCTTTAGAAATTAGTACCTATTCTTTAGTGAAACTCAGTGCCGCTGCCAAACCGCTCATGAAAGAAGGTGGCAGCATTTTGACCCTCACCTACTTGGGGTCGCAACGGGTTACTCCTAACTATAACGTAATGGGCGTGGCAAAGGCAGGTTTGGAATCGAGCGTCCGCTATTTGGCGGCAGAGTTGGGTCCGCAAAACATCCGCGTGAATGCCATTTCCGCTGGTCCAATCCGTACGTTGGCTTCTTCCGCCATTGGTGGCATTGCCGACATGATTCGCCATGTGGAAGAAGTTTCCCCCCTAGGCAGAACCGTGACTCAGGTGGAAGTGGGCAACACAGCCGTTTTCCTCAGCAGCGAACTCGCCACCGGCATTACCGGGCAAGTGGTTTACGTGGATGCTGGATACTCGGTGATGGGTGTTTAAAAACCAAAGGGGGAAAAGTGGGAAGCGGGTTGACACTCTCACGAATTCTATTCGTGAGATTCTCGCTTCATTGGGGTGTGCCTTTGAAGAGATTCGCTATGAGCTAGTCTATCCCCAGCAACAGGGATCCTCGACGAGCATTTTTCCGCCCTGTGGTGGACGTACTTGCAATACCTCGATTCCAAACCACTTGTGCTGCTGCCACGTCTCGATGGATTTGATAGCCGCAGTAGGAGTTCTTCAAGAAAGCGGCTTTTTCCCCGTATGGACGCCATTTGACCCAATCTTTACGTTCTCTCAGCCCATCATTGCCAACTTGCCGACAGATTTCCCACCACGATTCGATGATGTGAATCTAAAGCCGCACGGGTCGCTTTTCCTCCCGGCTGGGAAAGAGGCAGGGCTTTCAAGCTCCCGTCTTTTCTCGTCCAGTGGGGCAAGAACATAGATGTGGTTGCTTCTCCTGCGCCTCATCTGTTGCCGCGATCCCCTATTCCCCATGCAACTGGTGGGAAGCTTGAGCAAAAACATCAGCAATCGCCCGTTGGGTTTTTTCGTCGAGACGCAACCAGTCTACTTCGCCACAATCGTCCAACAGGCTGGTATCAACATCCACCTCTACTTCTTGGGAAGAAGGTTCTAGGGGCGATAGATGGTAGTTGCAAAAGCAAATTTGATAGCAAAGTTCCCACAGATTAATTTGACATTGCTGCTGGCCGTTTTGCAGGCACAGCTGGTATCCCGGAATGGGGGTTTCTACCGCTTCGTATTTGATTTGCCAGTTATAGGTTTCGGCATGCTTGCGAATATTATCGATGACCCGCAGCAACGTGGGCTGCATAAGTTGTTCTGTTTGTTGCCAAGCAACGGAATCGGTTATTTTGGGAGTCATATCTTCCACAAAAAGTTGGCTTTGTTAACAGGCACTGGGTTGGGAACTAGCCGGTGCCCAACCAGAAAAAATCAATATAGCGTATTAAGATAGAAGTGTCTAAAGTATCAAAATTTTAGCATCGGAAGCATCCCTTTTCACTGCCTGGGCGCGATCGCTGGTTGCATCTTCCCAACGCGCCAGGAATGGGTCTCCATTTCACCCTCTGTTTGTAGGGGCGTAACCGCAAATCACCCACCAACTTCTATGACCAACGAAATCTCTACCAACACTTCCGCAGTGCTGGAATATCCCCAACAAAGCCGCCAGCGGGCGGAACGAGCCCTTCGATGCCTGCCATTGCAAATGCCCTTTTACACCACCTTATTGCAGCAAAGTATTGCTTTACCCGACATTGCCAAACAGGCAGGGGTTCGGTCAAAATATCTGCGATCGCCCATGAGCGAGTGGGCAGTAGAAAACCATCTCATGTGGTTGATTCGAGTCGGGGTATTGCGTCGCGAAGTAGACGGTCAAGGCATCACCGATGCGTTCCGCCTCACCCCCTTGGGCAGACAAATTATCAAGCAATGGCGCTTGCAGGGATGGGAACAAATCCCGCCTGCTTCCTTGGTTGACCGCATCTTGGTTTGGTGGCAACGTACCAGCGACCTGCCCATGTAAACCAGTCAATGACCCGCGATTGACTGCAAGGCAGCCCCATCGGGGCATGAGGGGTCTCATCCTTCATCGTAAGCCTTGACTAGACCTCAGAGCAGCTATCTGGAACGGACGGCAGAATACTCCTCTAGTTCTGCCCGCTCCAAGCCGAGAAATCACTCGGCGCTGTCAGGCAGGACATCTTGATAGCTGTGGTCGGTGCGATTCGTTTCCTGTGAAATCGCAGGACCAATCTTTAAGAAAGATGGCTACGACTATCAAGTCAATAAAAGTCAATTATTGTCCAGTAAACAACCTATTAGGAAGTAGCAGGCTTTAATGAAAGGCATTATGGTCGTGAGCAGCACCGCCGCCAGTGGCAAATCCTTCTTTTGTACGGCGCTATGCCGCCTGTTAGCCCGCCAAGGACAGCAAATTGCCCCCTTTAAAAGCCAAACCCGACACGCCAACGGTACCTACATGACCGCCACAGGCAGCGAAATTGGGTACGCTCAGGCCGTACAGGCGTGGGCGGCTGGGTTAAAACCCATAGCTGAAATGAACCCCATTTTGCTCAACTACGACAGCAATGGCAGCTGCGAAATTTTCTTCAACGGTCAGTCAGCCGGTCGCGTTTGCCAGCCGGAAAAAGAACATCGCTATTTTGAAGTAGGCTGGCAGGTGGTGTGCGAATCCTTGGACTTTCTCAGCAGCGAATTTGAGTGGATCGTCGCAGAAGGCGATCGCAGCACGGCGGAAATTCACCAACGCCACCGAGACCTCACCAACATGCGGGTTGCCAGCTACCTCAACTGCCCCACCATTCTCGTGGTCGATGCCCAACGCGGCGGTACCCTTGCCCAAGCCATAGGAACTTTAGAACTGCTAGAACCCAGCGAACGTTCCCTCATCAAAGGCATTATCATCAACAAAGCCTTTCCCCCCTACGATGCCCACCAGGAAGCTGCTCAATGGCTGACCCAACACACGCAAATTCCGGTCTTAGGCGTTTTGCCCTGGATGCAGTCGTTGCATCAAAGCCAAGACCCCCTTACCATCTTAGAAAAGCCCGCGGAAAAACCCAACGCCCAAATTACCATTGCCGTCATTCGTCTGCCCAGAATCGCCAATATTAGTGACTTCGACGCCCTAGAAGCAGAACCCAGCGTTGGTGTAAAATACCTGCACCCCCAGGATACGCTGGGATATCCCGACGCGGTCATTCTCCCCGGTTCCAAAACCACCATCGCCGACCTGTTGGTTTTGCAAAAAACCGACATGGCAGCACAACTACAAAACTACATTGCCGCCGGCGGCACCATTTTGGGCATTGATGGGGGCATGCAAATGCTGGGCAACTCTGTTGCCGATCCGGAAGGTAGCGAGGGCATCGAAGGTCGCTACGAAGCGTTAAAACTGCTTCCCATTCGCACCACCATTGGCAGAACCAAAACTTCCCGTTCCCGACAAGTGGCGTCTTCTTATCCCCAAGCCGGCATTCCTGTCTCCGGCTACGAAATCCATCAATACACTACCAAAATTGCCACTGGTCAAAAGCTACACTTTTTATTTGATGACGAAAAATTGGGATTGGCGAACAGCGATGGGGCGGTTTGGGGCACCACCCTGCATGGGATTTTCGATAATGGCGCTTGGCGTCGCACTTGGCTGAATACCCTGCGCAGCCGGCGGGGATTGCAGGCGCTACCCACAGGAATCCCCAACTACCGCGAACAGCGAGAAGCGATCTTGGATTTGCTAGCGGATTGCGTTCGCCAACATACCAATTTAGACCCAATTTTGTCCTTGTTCAAACCCGGATCCCTATGAGCGTACAAGTTTCGTTTTTACCGGATGAAGTAACTGTAGAGGCGGAAGCCGGCGAACCCCTCCTGCAGGTAGCCGAACGCGCCGGCGTGAAGATTCCCACCGGCTGTTTGATGGGGTCTTGCCATGCCTGTGAGGTGGAAGTGGTAGGCGGCGAGACGATTTGTGCCTGTATCAGCAGCGTTCCAGAGAATACGTCTCACCTGACCATTGATGTTTACGTGGACCCTACTTGGTAGTTTGGGTTCACTCGCTGTGGGAGGTGCGGACCAAAACGCCGGTTTGCTGCTGGATTTGTTGGGCAAATGCCTGCAAAACCTCCGGCGATACGCATTTGAGGACTTTGACTTCGTAGGGGCGATCGCTGGCCGGAGAATGGTTGCCCCTGGCGTCTAGAATGTGATGGGTGGGTTTGGGACGTTTGGGGGTATTCAACTGAATTTCATCCGGCTGCAGTTGCTGGATGCAGTGGATATAGTCGGCTTTGGTTTGGGGTTTCCAATCGGCAAGCATCATGGTTTGCAGGGAGAACTGACCTTGGTAGCTTTGCCGGAATTGTTGGATGCCCTGGTACATGGTTTCCCAATCCAAACCATCCACCGGTCGATTGACCCGCCGCAGCTGTTCGGCAGAGCTGGCGTCTAGTTTAACAGCTACTTTATCCGCGATCGCCAGTTCTTGCCGCACCCGTTCGTTGTACAGCAAGGTGCCGTTGGTGAGGACCACGGTGGGTTTACCAGTGGTTTCTTTGATGCGGCGCAAAATATCTTCTAAGTTGGCAGCTAGGGTGGGTTCGCCGCTGCCGCTTAAGGTGATGACATCCACGTTTTGGGTGTCGAAGGCTTGCAAGTCTTGCAGAATTCGAATGGTAGGTACGTAAATGGCGCGCTGGCTGGTTTTACGTTCGATTTCCCCCAGCTGGCAGTAGACGCAGTCAAAGGAACAGGTGGATACGGAACCGATGGGGTCAATCCCCAGGGAACGACCGTAGCGCCAGGAATTCACTGGACCGTATACGTAGTTGATGGGATGGTTGGCGGTTTGAGAGGTGGAAGTGGATGTAGTTGATTGTGCCATAGTTTCTATACTTGCGATCGCGCAACGAATGTATGCAATTTCTAGGGGTTATCTGGTTGTTGGGAGGCGACGGTTTGCCATTGGTCAACGATAAATGGCGGTACGGGTAAGGTAACGCTGCGATCGCGCGTTCCTTGGGGAGAGAGGAACAGTTTGGTATCGGTGGGTAGTTGGAAGATCAGATCGCGAAAATCGTACTGTCCGATATTTTCTACCGGCGCTGTTTCGGTAAAGACATCTTCCGCTTGCCATTGACCCCCATTTTTGGCGGTAATTGACAGGGGGGCAGGATGTTGCAACGCTTCTAATTCTGGAAATCCCACCATTCTCAGGTTGACATCCGTAACTTCCCCACCATGGATTCTTTTGAAAAAGACTATCTGCCAGGAGTTCCCGGAGCGATCGCGCAAGCTGTGAAAGGATTTCACAAAAACTTCTCCCGGTGCCACTTCTGCGGTACGTATATCGGCAGCTGCCGGTTCCACAGACACCACGCCAGTAGCCAGCAACGCCAACAATACCAACGCACCGAGCAACAACAACCAAGAAATCGCCTGACGAATTTTACACCACATGATTACCAGTTCCTATCTTCGATCGTAGCAAATTGGGACCTCGGCTTCGTTCGGCCGACACGTTCTTGCTGGTCAGCCGTACAGCTATGTTATTATAACTATATAGTTATAGTAGCAAATCGGGTGTCTTTCCAGCCGTCCCGCCAGCACCTGCCACAGAAATATTTGCGTTCTTATCGTCAATAATAACAAAAATTAAACTTTCCTCGATCGCGGAATTCATCAAGAATTGGGCAAATTAATTTAGATTTGCTTAATCATTGTGGAGAAGAATATGAAGAAAAATCGCAGCCATTTTTAATAAAAGTAACACAAAGAAAATCCCCACCAACCCAAGAACCAAAAGCTTAAACCTAGCTTTACGAAGCTTATCAAAGCTTAGCGAAAAATCGGTTGATATCATCGATATATTTTCATATAATGAAACCAGAAAGCGAAGAGGTAAGACCCAAAAATGGCTCTGGCAGCCCCACAGCCAATTGAAAAGTCGCAATTATCCATCAAAAAATCTCCTTTTCCGGTTGCCAAGCCAGCACCTCATTCAGCTTTTCTCCTGCTAAAAAATCGCGACCTAATTGCAGTTTTTCCCCTGAAGGAGGGTGTACTTTATGAGTACAACCACACAACGGCCAAGGCAGCAACGCGAACTGGATATTTTCCGGGGATGGCGTCGCTTTGCCGACTGGATTACCAGCACTAATAATCGCATTTATATTGGTTGGTTTGGGGTATTGATGGTACCCACCCTGCTAGCCGCTTCCATTTGTTTCATCCTGGCTTTCATCGCCGCTCCCCCCGTAGACATGCACGGCATTCGGGAGCCAGTTGTCGGTTCGCTTTTAGATGGCAATAATATTATTTCTGCAGCAGTGCCTCCTACTTCTGCTGCGATCGGACTGCACTTCTATCCCATTTGGGAAGCCAGTTCCATCGAAGAATGGCTGTACAACGGCGGTCCGTACCAACTAATCGTTTTCCACTTCTTGATTGGTATTTGGGCCTATCTCGGCCGCATGTGGGAGTTAAGCTATCGCCTCGGTATGCGTCCTTGGATTGCCGTTGCTTTCAGCGCTCCTGCCGCTGCTGCCACTTCAGTTCTGTTGGTGTATCCCATTGGTCAAGGTAGCTTTTCGGAAGGTTTGCCCCTCGGGATTGCCGGTACGTTCAACTTCATGTTTTCCTTCCAAGCCGAGCACAATATCCTGATGCATCCTTTCCACATGCTGGGGGTAGCCGGCATCTTTGCAGGTGCTTTCCTGGCAGCTTTGCACGGTTCCTTGGTCACCTCTAGCTTGATTCGCGAAACCACCGAGTGGGAGTCTGCCAACGCTGGCTATCGCTTCGGACAGCGAGAAGCTACCTACAACCTGGTAGCCAGCTACTATGCTTTCCTGGGACGGTTGACCGTTCCCAGCTTGGCGGTACGCAATAGCCGCTCCATTGGATTTACCCTCGCTGCCTTGCCAGTTATCGGTATCTGGTTTGCGGCTTTGGGTGTTGGTGTGATGGCCTTCAATTTGAATGGATTTAACTTCAACCAGTCCATTCTCGATTCTCAAGGCCACGTCATTCGCACTGATGCTGATATCGTCAACCGCGCCAATTTGGGGATCCAAGCCATGGATGCACCCAACGCTCACAACTTCCCCATGCGTTTGGCTAGCGGCGAACCCGTTCCTGTAGCGGAACTGCCAGCTGCTCCTCGCATCGATAGCTAAATTCCCCTAGGGTCTATATTGATTTCCCAGATAGGCGTTCTCCCGCTGGAGAGCGCTTTTTTTTTGGCTATTTGGAAAAATTTTGGGGGAAAAGGGGTTGCATGGAAAGGAAAGGTTGGGGTATATTAATAAATGCGACGCGGGATAGAGCAGTCTGGTAGCTCGTCGGGCTCATAACCCGAAGGTCGATGGTTCGAATCCATCTCCCGCCACCAAATCCAATTTGCTAGCAGAGCCCTGCCGCCGATGCGCGATCGCAGGGCTTTGTTATATATCGAAGGTTTTACGAGTGCTATGCTACAAGATGTGCTGCCGCTTTTATTCCCTTTTCGTTTGAGTGCCACCACCATTGCGGGGTCGGGTCTTTGGTCGCTGGCGTTTTATATTGGGTTGACGCCGGTGCGGGAGTGGATTATCCGACAGTTGAGCCGTTGGTTTAATTTTGCCGAGCGATCGCTATATACTTCTCAAGAAGAGTTTGAACGGACACGCAAAGGCAGAGAGGCACAAAATGCTTTCTACGCTTCTTTATTTAGCATTTTGCCGTTTCTAGCAGTGGGATTGCTGTGTAACTACGGTATTGAAAGCAGTCTCGGTCGCAGTTGGGCGATTAGTTTTGGTACAATTGCTTGTGTTAGTTTTGGGGTGTACGAATTGGGAAGGCGCAGCAGCCAAGAATAGTTAGTACACTAGCTAGATGGTAAGCAAAAGACGTCGCAAACCTGTCAAGTATCGTCAAGGTCGCGATATTGCTATTGGGTTTTGCTTTGTCGTGGCTATCAATACGTTGGTGGTGTGGTTGGCTTGGGTTTTGCCAGCTTTTCTGGCATTCTTTTTGCGGAGGCTGGCGTTTTTTATTGGTTACGCACAGCTTTTTTATTTAATTCCGGTGGTTTGGCGCTTACGAGCCAATCAAGAATACGGTAAAATCAGAGGCGCGATCGCTGGTGCAATTGTTACAGCCATTGTTAATGCTGGCTTTTGGATTTGGTTGATTCGTTTGGTCAGTAGTTTTTAAAAACGCAATATTTCTCGCACGATTTTTGCTAGTTTCTCCGAAGCACCCGGTTCGCCACGAAAGCGATGCAAGCGTTGCCGGATGGATTGTAGGGATTCGGGATGGTCCAACCAAAAAATCGCTTGTTGGGCAACTTCCCCAGGATTTATTTTTCCCACCCACTCGGGCACAATCTCTTCTCCTGCCCAAATATTCGGCCAGGCAAACCGCTGGCGGCGACGCAGAATCAGCCAGTTTATCGCCACGGCAAACAAAGAACCCACGCCAGGGAGATTGGCTAGCAACCCCGGCAAACCATCCCAAGCTTTCATGGCGTCTAATTTTTGCGTCGGCAGCAAAACCAACATGGGAATGCCTAAAGTACCCAATTCCGCCGTATTGGCACCGACGGTGGTGATGCAAAAGCTACAGGCAGCTAAAACATCGTAGGCGGGAGACGGCTGCCATAGTTGAATGGTCGCACCTCCAGCGGTTTTGAGGTAAGGCGATTGGTGGTTGTCTTCGGGAAGAATGAGTTGCGGGTGGGTGTTGCCGATGGTTTTGACGATAGGATTTTCGGTGGGGTCGCTGTAGCGAATGAAGGTGGTAAGGTCTAAGGTGGGGGCAATGGGAACGATAAATTGGGTTTCGGGTCGTTGTTGGTGGATGGATTCGGCAATTGCTAGGCAAAGGGGAACTCCTTGGGTGAGTTTGGCGGGTTTGGAACCGGGAAGCAAACCGATGAGGGGTTGGTTTTGGGAAATGCTTTCGGGGATTTCTAAGGCAACATCTGCCATTAAATCGCCAATGACGGTACATTTGTGGCGGTGTTTGGGGGAAACTTTGGCGAAAACTTGTGTGTCGCGAATGCCAAAACGGTCGATGTTGCCAGTCCACCGGGCTTCCCATTCGGCATATACTACGCTACGGTATTGCAAATGGCGCGCGATCGCAACGGTAAAAAATTGGTCGCCACCGAGAAACACCACCACCCCCCGCCGATGCCAATCCCAGCTGGTAGCTGTTTTTCCCCCCAACAAAAATGACCAAAAATGCTCTGGCGATTGCACTCGGTCGATTTCTGGATAGGAACGCGCGATCGCGGTTTCTTTTCCGGTAGCATGGGGACAGGGAGATAGGACCACCGACAGGCGTACCCGCGTGGAATCGGTTCCCAATTGCTGGCGTAGCTGTTTGGCAACTGGTCGTACCCAAGTCGCCAGTTCCCCAGGACCGTTGCTTAGGAGTACAATATCAACTGGTTCCATGCGTGGAGGAAGGTACGATTGCTTATGAGCGACCTAGTAGAAGCAGCAAAAACGGGGGATAAGGCAACTGCGATTCGTTTGCTAGAAGCTGGTGAGGATGTTAACAGCACCGATGCAGAAGGATTGAGTGCCCTAACAGCAGCTGCCGAAGCAGGATATCAAGAGATTGTCCAATTATTGTTGGACTGGGGAGTGGATGTCAATGCTGGCGATGAAGATAATTGGACGGCTTTAATGGGAGCGGCGGCGGCTGGTTATCTAAATATTGTAGAATTATTGGTAAGTTGGGGCGCTGATGTCCATGCTAAATCCAGTTTTGGCATGAATCCGCTGATGGCAGCGGCGGCGAAAGGGCATCGCCAGGTGGTCGAGTTTTTGCTGGATCGGGGAGTCGATCCAAAAGCGAAGGATAACCACCATTGGACGGCTTTAATTTGGGCAGCCGATGCCGGACATCAGGAAATTGTCGATATTTTGAAATCTAGCTAGGATTCGTATAATTTTTGGGCAGGTTGACTGTTTGAGCGAAGGAACTCAAAAACGAACCTTCCCCGAAATTTAGATGTATTTAATATAGTTAAAGACGACTGAGTCAATTTTGTCAATCCCTTCCGAGATTTTCTTTTTTTGGATTGACAGAAAGAGAGATTTGACGTAAAGTCTTTATAGTGGAGAAGGTGCGCACATATATATAGTGTTTTCACTTGGAGTGTATACGATGCAATTGGTAGGGGCGGTTCGCGAACCTCTCCTACTACAGGGTTTCCAATTTTCTAGAAATATTATGTTTATATTTGATGTGAAATTGCTATATAACTTGGCGAGGGAAGCTAGCAGAAAAAGTCTTGTAGCTATATCTAGTGTCCTAATCTTCAATGGTATGGCTGGCTAAAAACGAGCCATCGATGCGGCGTTGACAGGGATAGTTTGTTGCGAGATTTGTATATTTTCGGAAAGCCGTGCCCATATATAAATATACACGTCCCCCAATATAGCAGGCTAAACCCCACTTTTAACCATAACATAGAATTCTGGTTGGCAACCACCTCATGTTTTTTGGGAAGAAACAGCGAACCAAGCCAAGCAAGAACTTGATTCATAGCGACATTAGAAAGTAGGAAAATAGCAAAACAATCAACTACGACTCCCAAGAAAAGCGATCGCCCAATAAATCCATTAATTGGCGATTGTAAGGTTGAAAAAAATCCTCTAGTTTTTGCTGCAGATAGTCCGGTATCGGCGGGTAAGAATTAGCAGCGAAGGCAGGATAATGGGAAAGGGAAGATTCTGAGATATTCAAAAACCGGCAAACTTCCGTCGTTGCTGCCTGGGGATGTTCGTATAAATATTCGCTGGGCAGAATCAAAAATTGCTCTCTGGGAAAAATCGAAAACCAGTGTTGCAGAAACTCAGCATACAAACTATTTCCCACATAGCTACCAGCTTGATTCCAACAACTGGCACCAGCTTGATATCGTTGCATTTCTATTTCCAAAGCCATTTCCAAAGGACGCGTTTCCCAAGCCAATTTCACCCAACGATAGTAATGGGAAACCGTGCGACGAACGGGATGGCGTAACAGAACGATAAATTGGAGATGGGGAGAAAATTGGAACAGTCGTTGGGCTGCTGCGGTATGAGTTAAATAGCTGGGACTGGCTTCGCCGGTGATATAGCCAACGCTGTCGGGAATGGGAGGAAAATGGGAACGATACCAGGAAATTCCCCGTTGGAAATGCCAGGAAAAAAAGTCGAGTTCTTTTTTAATAGGCGGGATGATTTGGGGATGCTGGCTGAGATAGCTGTATAGAGAAGTAGTACCGCTGCGTTGGGCACCAATAATGATAAAATGAGGAACTGGTTGGGTGTTTTCTTGCCAGCAATAGCGAACAAAATGGGGATGAATGGCGAGGGTTTGGCGGTAGCAGACGGTTTGGTGGTAGGAAATCGCCGCTTCGATATTGCCTTGTTGGGTAAACGCTTCGGCGATATTTAGAGCAAAAGTACAGTAGGTGGGTAGAGAATAGATGGGATTTTTGAGGTGGGAACGAAATAGGGCAATGGCAGGTTCTAAAGCATCGGCGTTGGCAAGGGTATTCCAGAGATTTTTATAAAACCACCAGGGCAAATCGGGGCGAAGTTGCAAACTTTTTTGAAATGCGATCGCGGCATTTTGCAGTTGGTGTTGCTGGCTGTAGAGCAAACCCAGTTGGTAGTAGTGCCAAGGATGATTTGGGTCTTGTTCGATATCTACATGTAAAGCAGCAATTTGCCGGTCGAGTGCTTTTTGCTGTTGGGAAACTTGGGCAAGTTCTTGTTGCAATTGTTGGGAAAATTCGGGATTTTCGGAAGGCAAAGACAGGGCAACATTGTACAAAGCGATCGCGGCTTGCCAGTAACCGGCAGTCGTCAAATTTCTCGCCAACTGCTGGTAAAATTTTGGTTGTTCCGGAAACGGGGGAAAATCGCCGAATTCTGGATACAACCAACCCCGATAAACATTGACATTGGTTTGCACCCCTTGTTGCGATCGCTGCAGGGTTCTGCCTAGTTTGGGAATGATATCGGGAAGTTGGTCCTGCTTGGCAGCAGCATGGAGATAGGAAATCGCTGCCTTTTGCCACTGTTGAACTTGTTCGTAAGCTTGCCCTAAATTATAGTAAGACCAGACAAAATCCGGATGCAAAGCAATGGCACGGTGGTAAGCAGCGATCGCGCGTTTGGGTTGGTCAAGCTGCCGCCACGCATCTGCCAACCGATGGTAAGACCAGCAAAACTGGGAATTGAGACGAATGGCACGACGGTAAGCCTTCGCCGCTTCCTGCCACTGCTGCAAATGCATGTAGGCTTCCCCCAGTTGGTGGTAAAGCCACCAGCGGTTGGGTTGTTCTCGCAAAGCCTGCAAGAAACAAGCAATGGCTTCCTGCCAGCGGTGTGCTTTTAAATGGGTATTTCCCAAATCGGCATATGAATTGGCAGCCATCGGTTAATCAAGAAACGTATTTTCAACGCGAGCTAGTGGCAGCAATAATGGTACTATAGGTCGCAAATTGCATGGAGGCAAGCAACTCGTGAAAAAATTTAGAATTTTAGCCATTGACGGTGGCGGTATTCGCGGGATAATCCCCGGACAAATTTTAATAACTTTAGAAAGGAAAATCCAGGAACGCACGGGAAATCCTGATGCCAAAATTGCGGATTATTTTGATTTTTTTGCTGGGACAAGTACCGGTGGCATTCTTTCTTGCATTCTAACTTGCCCGCAAGAAGACAACGGTCAAATGCGCCCGCGTTTTTCCGCTCAAGATGCCGTCGATTTGTACCTGGAAAAAGGCGGCGAAATTTTCAGCGTTGACCTGTGGCAAAAACTGCGCAGTTATGGCGGTTTGCTCGATGAAAAGTTTTCTGCCAAAGCTCTAGAAAAGAATTTACAAGCCTACTTCCAAGATTTGCAGCTCAGCCAGTTGCTGCGACCCTGTTTGATTACTTCCTACGATATCGAACGAGGCAAGCCACATTTTTTCAAACAACACGAAGCCAAACGTTTTCGGGGCAGTGATTTTTTGGTGCGGGAAGTGGCAAGGTCAACATCCGCCGCTCCCACCTACTTTGAAGTGGCACAGAATTATTCTCTATCAGAGGTCAGCTACGCTCTCATTGACGGGGGAGTTTTTGTGAACAATCCTACCCTATCGGCGTATGCGGAAGTACGGAGTAGTTTTCAAAAAACTGCTACCGGTTACGTTCTCAAAAAGGAAAATCAAAACGGCGATTTGGTAACGGCGAAGGATATGGTGATTTTGTCTTTGGGAACTGGGAAAATTCACCATACCTACGAATACGAACAAGCTAAGGATTGGGGGTTAGCCGAATGGGTTAAACCCCTAATCGATATTATGATGGCAGGCGTATCGGAAACGGTTGACTATCAGGTCGAGCAAATTTTCCAAACTATTGAAAATCCCAAACAGTATTTGCGCGTCAATCCGGAAATTACAGACGAGGAAATGCATGCTATGGATAATGCCACGCCAGAGAATTTGACAGCGTTGAAGGAACTAGCCACCTATACCGCAGAATGCCATCGTGAGGAACTAGATAATGTGGTGGAACAGCTGGTGGCTGAGTAGCGATAGACGGTTTTTAAAAACCATTGGTTTGGAGCAGTTCCTAGCAATTTTGCTAGGTTTTTTTATATACGATCGCATTTTCCGTAGAATCCCCTTGCCGCCTAGTTACTGCTTTCCCCACCTTAGCACCACAATAGGGGCAACTGGATTCGATCTGAACTTTTATTAAGGCACTGAAAACGTCGTATATCTTCCTTTCAACAATATCGACAATCGTTACAATGGAAATTCTACTACTTGATTAACTTTGACACAAGCAAAGCCCAATCGAGGATTCTAAAATTTTATGTGGGAAACCATACAATCTATTTTCACAGCAGAACCGTACATGCCACACGGAAACTGCTATTTGTGGCAAACGCCGTTGGTGTGGCTGCATTTGGTCAGTAATTTAGCGATCGCGATCGCATATTTTTCCATACCAGCCCTAATTATCTATTTTACCTACAAACGCAAAGACCTGCCCTTTCTAAGAGTTTTTATTCTTTTTGGTGCCTTTATCGTTGCTTGCGGTATCGGCCATCTCTTAGATGTAGTTACCCTGTGGTACCCCCTGTATTGGATATCGGGAATCGAACGTGCCATGACAGCACTGGTTTCCTGCTATACCGCTATCGAACTAGTCTGGTTGCTGCCTAGATTTTTATCTTTAAAAACCCCAGAACAATTAGAAGTCATCAACCAAGAACTACAAAAAGAAATAACCGAACGCCAGCAAGCAGAAACCACCTTAAAAAATATTGTCACCGGCACTGCCTCCGTAACTGGCGAAGCCTTTTTCCCCGCCTTGGTAGAACGTTTGGCCACAGCTTTACAAGTACCCTACGTTTTTATTAGCGAAATTGGTGACAACAGCCAAACAACTGCCAATATCGTTGCTGCTTGGTATCGCGATCGCTTATTAAAAAATTGGTCCCATTCTATCACCGGAACTCCCTGCGAACAAACCATCCAACAAAAACAACCCCAATACTATTACCAAAACGTACAATCCTATTTTCCCGAAGACCCTCTACTACCAACAATCGAAGCCGAAAGTTATTTTGGCATCCCTCTTTTTGACAGCCAAAAACAAATAATTGGCAACCTGTGCATTATAGATACCAAACCGAGAAAACTCGACAGTCGCAGCCAAGATATTATCGATGTATTTGCCGCTAGAGCTTCCGCAGAATTGCAACGCCAGCATGCCTTAAAAGCCTTATCCCAAGCCTACGAAGAATTGGAAATTCGGGTGCAAGAACGTACCGCCGAACTTGCCCAAACCAACGCCACATTAGAAGCAGAAATCCAGGTACGAAAATCCACAGAATCCAAATTGCAGCAAGCCAAAGAAGCTGCCGATGCAGCCAACCAAGCCAAAAGCGAATTTCTTGCCAACATGAGCCACGAATTGAGAACCCCTTTAAATGCAATTTTAGGGTTTTCCCAGTTAATGAACCGTCAAGTTGACACCAATTCTCAACACAAAAAATATCTAGATACCATTCAAAGCAGCGGCGAACATCTGTTGGATTTAATTAACGACGTGTTAGAAATGTCGAAAATTGAAGCCCAACAAATCACCTACGAAGAACAGGATTTCGACTTGCATAAATTACTAGAAAATATTCAGCAAATGCTCTATCCCAGAGCCGAGAAAAAAGGATTGCCGCTACACTTACTTTACGACAGCGAAATTCCGGAAACCATTAGAAGCGACGAACGAAAACTACGACAGGTTCTGATTAACTTGCTCAACAATGCCGTTAAATTTACCGAATCGGGATACGTAGCTTTGCGCGTGTCAGCAGAACCTCCCAGACAAAATTTGGTGCGTTTGAAATTTGCTGTAGAAGATACAGGCAAGGGAATTGCCCCCGAAGAAAACCAAAAATTGTTCCAAGCTTTTGCACAAACCAAAACCGGATTGCAATCGGGAGAAGGAACGGGATTGGGATTGGCAATTAGTCAAAAATTCGTACAGTTGATGGGTGGTGAAATTACCGTTTGCAGTACGCTGGGAGTAGGCAGTACCTTTGCTTTTAACATACAAACTAGTATCGTCGAAACCAATACCGTTGCAGAATCTTCTCTTCAAGAAAATAAAATTGTCCCGATAGCAGCCAATATGCCTACTTACCGCATTTTGATTGTAGAAGATACCGCCAACAATCGCTCGTTGCTATTGCAAATTCTGGGAGAATTCAATTTTGAACTACGCGCAGCCAAAGATGGTCAAGAAGCGATCGCAATTTGGGAACGCTGGCAACCGCATTTAATTCTGATGGATATTCAAATGCCAGAAATGGGAGGTATGGAAGCCATCCAAAAAATCAAAAGTTCCCCCCAAGGTCAACAAACCAAAATTATTGCCTTAACTGCCAGTGCCATGGAACAACAGAAACAAAACATTTTAGCAACAGGATGCGACCATTTGATTATCAAACCCTTTCGCCAGCAGGAATTGCTAGAAAAAATCGAACAACATTTAGACATCCAGTTGGTTCGCCAATCCGATACTAAGGATACGGCAGAATCCTCATTTGCTAGCGACCAAACCGAAATTTCCCAGGAAATCCTCGAAAACTTACCAACCATGCCAGTAACGTGGTGGCAACAATTGCACGAAGCTGCTATTGTTGGGGATGACAGTTGGGTTTTGCAGTTGCTAGCACAGATTCCCCCAGAATCCGATTCCCTATCAACCACCCTAGCGAATTTAGCCCAAAACTTCCAGTTTGAAGAAATTATCGATCTGGTAGAGAAAGTGCAACCATCCGGTTTTTAGGAGTTCCATATGGTTCCCTCCCAACCGATTGATATTTTGGTTGTTGACGATACAACCGAAAACGTACAACTTTTATCTTCGTTGCTATCAGAACAGGGATACAACGTTCGCAAAGCAGTAAGCGGTAAAATGGCTTTGACAGCTGCCAAAAGGCGAGTGCCGGATTTAATTTTGTTGGATATAAAAATGCCTCATATGGATGGGTATACGGTTTGCCAATATCTCAAAAACGACAACACTACCTGCAACGTTCCCGTAATTTTTTTAAGTGCTTTAGACGAGGCTGCCGATAAAGTCAAAGCTTTTCAGGTAGGCGGGGTAGATTATATCACCAAACCGTTTCAATTTGAAGAAGTGCTGGCACGGATTCAAAACCAACTTACCATTCAAAGTTTGCAGCAACGATTGCAACAAACCATTACCGAACTGAAGGCTAGCCAAGCAGAAATTATCCAAAAAGAGAAAATGGCTAGTTTGGGGCAGTTGGTTGCGGGAATGGCTCACGAAATTAACAATCCCATTACGTTTATTTATAGTAATATTGCAATTGTGCGGGAGTATGCCAATAATTTGCTGCGAATTCTGCAATGCTACCGGCAGGAATATCCCCATCCCAGCCAATCGCTGCAGGAAATTTTAGAGGAAACCGATTTTGAATTTATAGCTGACGACCTACATAAATTAATCGATTCTATGGAAGTGGGATCGAAACGCATTCGTAGTACGATTTTATCATTGCGCCATTTTTCTAAGTTGGCTTCGTCCGAGGTGAAACCTACAGACATCCATGAAAATATCGATAGTACTTTACAGATGTTGCAGCATCGCTTGCAACCAAGCCAAGATTATGGGGATTTCCCCACCATAGACGTGGTTAAAAGTTACGGCGATTTGCCTTCGGTGACTTGCTCTGCTAGTCGCCTCAATCAAGTATTTTTTTATATCATTAACAATGCCATTGATGCTTTGCAAGCTGCTTTCGCGCGGGAAATGTCTCACTGCCAACCACCTACTATCTGGATTTCGACTAAAATATTAGATAGCGATCGCATTCAAATTGCTATTGCTGATAATGGTGTAGGTATGTCGGAGGAAACGCGATCGCATTTGTTCGATCCTTTCTTTACCACCAAACCAGTGGGAGAAGGTTCGGGATTGGGATTGTATGCTAGCTACCAAATTGTTACCAACGAACATGGAGGAACGTTGCACTGTCATTCGGAAACAGAAAAGGGAACCGAGTTTCTCGTTCAACTACCCAAACAAGTAGAAGCTTCCCCCACCAGGGAACTTGCTTGAGTTTCTCAACAGTATGGCTTGAATGGGAATTGGAGGTAGGAGTTGGTAGCGAACCAAGTACGGGAAACTACCGATCGAATTGGGGATAAGCCAGAATTGGGTGGAATATTGCCACCCAAGTAGCCTGCAAAACCAATTTTCCCCAAGTTGCTCCTACAGACACCCAAATCTAGGTTTGACAATTGGAAAGCAATGGTTATACTAGATGGCAAAGGGGGGGTGGCAGTGGAAATACCCAGTTTCTCACCCGGAAACCAAACAAGTTCCTGTACGTTTCCGTATTTTTTCGGTTTTAGTCAAAAAGTTTAGTCAAAAAGGGGTTCGGGTTTCTCTGAGAAACCGCGATATGTTTACATGGTTTAACGAGCAGGGGGATGTACCTCCATAAAAGGGGTTTGGAGGAAGCGGAAAATCTGATATCTGCTCGTGGGAAACTCAAAAGGGGAATTCGTCGCCAATCCTTAACCAGATCGAACTGTACCTATTGCACTCATTACAGCTATGCTAGATCTAACTATTGCTATTCCTACCTACAACGGTGAGAAACGGCTACCGCTGGTTTTAGAAAAATTGCGATCGCAAACTGAAACCGAAGGGATTGCCTGGGAAGTCTTAATTGTAGACAACAACAGTTCCGACGGCACAGCTATAATTGTAGAACAATTTCGGCAAAACTGGCCTGGGGAAATTCCTCTACGCTATGTTTTAGAAAACCAACAAGGAGCCGCCTTTGCCCGCCAGCGAGCCATACGGGAGTCCAAAGCGGAGCTAGTTGGCTTTTTAGATGATGACAATATACCAGAAAGCAACTGGGTATGGCAAGCAGTACGATTTGCTCGGGAACACCCGCAAGCAGGAGCCTATGGCAGTCAAATTCACGGCATCTTTGAAGCCGAACCACCGCCAAACTTCGATCGTATCAAACCATTTTTCGCCATCACCCAACGGGGCAACCAACCACTACCTTACCCTCCTTACCGCAACCTACTGCCACCATCGGCGGGATTGGTGGTTCGACGCCAAGCATGGATAGAATGCGTTCCCCAACAAAGCATTTTGAGCGGTCGCGTTCCCGGAAGCATGCTCACCGGGGAAGATTTGGAAGTATTATCCTACATTCACCGCCAGTCTGCATGGGAAATTTGGTACAACCCCCACATGCAAATCGCTCATAAAATTCCTCCCCACCGCTTGCAAGCAGAATATTTGATTCCCTTTATGCGGGGAATTGGATTGAGTCGCTATGTAACGCGGTTGGTTGGGGTGAATCCACTTGTGAAACCATTTGCCGTTGCTGCCTATTGGGTCAACGATTTACGTAAAATGTCCGTGCATGCCTTCAAACATGGTTTTCGTTGGCACCAAGATTTGGTAGCAGCCTGTCAAATGGAACTGTTGATTGGTAGTTTGACAAGTCCTTTCTATTTCTGGAATTTGTTGGGAAGTAAATCCGTTCAGCCGCGGTTGAAGGGAAAACATGAATTTTAACAAGCAATTTACGATTGCCATTCCTACCTTTAATAGTGCTCAACGCTTACCCCTGCTGCTGGAAAAACTCAAAGCACAAACCGCAGTTGACGACCTCACCTGGGAAGTAGTTGTAGTTGACAACAACAGCAGCGACAATACGGCAGAGATGGTGCGTCAATACCAAGAAAATTGGTTGGATGCCGTTCCTTTGAGGTATATATTGGAGACCCAACAGGGAGCTGCTTTTGCCAGGTTAAAAGCGGTACAAGAAGCCGATGGGGAATTGATTGGTTTTCTCGATGATGATAATTTACCCGACAACAACTGGATAGCTAATGCATTTGCGTTTTGCCAGAAATTGCCGAAAGCTGGTGCGGTTGGCGGACAAATTCACGCCAATTTTGAAGTACAACCTCCGGAAGGATTTGACAGAATCAAACAATTTTTGGCAATTCGGGAACATGGTTCGATTCCCTATCAATTTGATGCGTATAATTTAAGATTGCCACCAGCAGCATCCCTAGTGGTTCGCAAGCAAGCTTGGATGGAAAGCGTTCCTGCTCAACCGGCTTTAAGCGGAAAATTGCCTGGCATTCTTATCCAAGGAGATGATTACGAACCTTTATTATATATGTACAAGTCGGGTTGGGAAATTTGGTACAATCCGGACATGGTTACCTACCATCAAATTCCCCACTGGCGGTTGGAAAAAGATTACTTGCTGAAAATTGCGCGGGGATGTGGACTAGCCACCTATACCCTCAGAACGATTAACGCTCAACCCCAAGAAACTCCTATCCTGTTTGCTCGCACTTTTCTAGGGAACTTGCGGCGGATTTTGGCACATGCTATCCAATACAGAACTCAATTGAAGATGGATTTAATTGCGCGCTTTCAGTTTGAGTTCTTTTTCGCCAGTATGCTTAGTCCTTTTTTGGCGCTCAATAGAAGGTTTAAGTTTAAATAGAAGTTGCCAATTTTCTACAATTGGAAACTTTTACCATCAATTCCTATGCAGGCAAATTCCAATCCCACAGTTTCGGTGGTTGTTCCGGTTTACAACGGAGAGCAAACCATCCAAGAAACGATAGAGTCAATTCTCCATCAAACCTTTTCCGATTTTGAAATTCTGGTCATTAACGACGGTTCCAACGATTCAACGTTGGATATTTTATCGAAAATTCAACAACCAAAGCTCAAGGTTTTCTCTTACCCCAATGCTGGATTGTCAGCCTCTAGAAATCGCGGGGTTCGTCAGGCTAAGGGAGATTATATTTCTTTTATTGATGCCGACGACCTTTGGACTGAAGATAAACTGGAGAAACAGCTAAAAGCACTGCAAGAAAATCCCAATGCAAGCGTAGCTTACAGTTGGACCAACTGGATTGATGGTAAGGGAAATTTTTTACGTTCTGGCGGTTACATTCATGCCGAGGGCGATGTATTTTTGGATTTGTTAAAAAGAGATTTCGTCGAAAGCGGTTCCAATGTATTAGTAAAAACTAAGGCAATTCTGGAGGTTGGCGATTTTGATGAATCGTTAAATGCGGTAGAAGATTGGGATATGTGGTTGCGATTGGCCGAGAGATATTCGTTTGTTTGCGTTCCCTTACCTCAAATTCTCTATCGAGTATCTTCTACTTCCATGTCTGCCGATGTGTGGAAGATGGAAAAAGCTAGTTTTCGAGCGATTGAAAAGGCTTGCCAAAATACTTCTAGAAAGATAACTAAAGACCTGAAGGCACAAATTTTCGGGGAGCGATATCGATATTTGACGATTAAGGCGCTGGATGGATATCCAGATAGAAAAAAAGGACTAACTGCCCTGAATTTTTTGGTCAAAGCTATTCGTTACGATGCTTCTTGGCTAAAGAGAACGAAGCTGATGGCAATTCTGGTTTTGAAAATTGCTATTTCTACATTACTTCCTTTTTCAAGCTCTAAAGAAACTCTCAAGTTGTTCAAACGAATGACAGGGAAAATTGCTTGAAGATATCAAGTGGTTATACAAATGGACAGATTGATTTGCATTTATAAAAGGAGACTGCCGCCATAAAAACCAGCCAAGCGGGTGCGAGAACAATTTCCTTTTCAACTGCAGCAATGGTTTTACCAGCATGAATCGGGAGCTTGAAAGCCCTGACTTTTTAAAGCAGGGATGAAAAGCGACCCGTGCGGCTTTAGCCGCCGTC
>NZ_LNDC01000057.1 GCF_001870905.1 Geitlerinema sp. PCC 9228 | reverse complement strand
AATGGGGCTAAAGCCCCACGAGGCGCTTTTCCTCCCCGCGCTAAAGCGACGGGGATTCCAAGCTACCGAAAGTTTTACTTGATAGATTTTAGCGGTCTTGGGGATGGTTGGATGGCGGTTGTTCTTTAGATGGGTTTTCCGATGCTTGGCGTTTTTTTGGAGGGGCAGGTTTGGCAGGTTGGCTGCGATTTTTGCGCACTGGTTTTTGCTGGCGTTGGGGGCGTTGGGATTTTTTCTTCGACGGTTTTTTGCTTTTCCGTTTGGGGATGGTGCCCATGTCTTCACCGGCGTGTATCACCAGTTCGTTGCTTTGGCGACGTACTTGCAAATCCCAAAAATGACCTACGGCTTTTCCTTCCAGCGTGCCGGCGAGGGAAAGTTTGAAAAAGCGGGGTTTCTTTTCTTTTTTGCGCGGCGACTGCCGAATTTTGACGATAATCCGTTGGTCGGCTTCGGATTGGTAAACCACTTCCCCACGAATGGAGAAAAACCCATCTTCAATGGGTAGAGAAGGAGTAGTAGTGGTGGCACTGGCTGGCATGCGGTTTTGGGTAAGCTTTTCTGGTTCCCAAACGCCGACAATTTGAGCGTGGAGGTTGCCTTCTTTTTGGCGGGGTCGCGGGTACACCACCCATAAATGTTCTTCTTCCAAGCTGAGGTGCTTTTTTAGCAGGCTCATAATCCGCCCCAGCAAAACAGCATCGATAATGGTGCCATCTTCGGTGAGGAGAATTCCCTGATTGAATTGGTCGGCGGAAGGGGTGTATTTGCCTTTGAGCAAGCCAATGGCCCGGTACTGCATTTTTTGCGCCGGCGGGGGAATGGGATGCGATCGCAAGGGCAGTTCTTCTGTCTGCTGGGAAGCCTCCCTGGTTGATTCCTCGTGGGTGGCTGCCTCTGGCGATGCGGGTGGGGCACTTTCTGCTGGGGGCACTTCAGAAGGGGTCGGTTCCTCAGAAGGAGGGAAGGGGTGAGAAGCGGAATTCATGGAAAAACCTCCTAACAGCGGAGACATATTTCTAGCGGGTGGGACCAGAACCACCCCGCCAATGGATAGCGGTTGTTGGTGTGCCTATTCTACTGAATGCATTGCCCAAACGGAAAAATCTGTGAAATTTTGTGCCTAAATTTTCCCCCAAGCATTCTTTTTGCCTGTGTTCCCCATTTCCAGCTGTTTGTCATCCCTCCCTTGCCATTTTCAATCTGGCAAATCGTGGCCGATAATGGTTGTAAGAATTCAAGGACATTATTCGTGAATAACCAACGCGGACGCTGGATTATCGGTATTGTGCTCGCTACTGTTGTGGTCGCTTTTTTGGGGCTGAGTTTTGCTCCCCTAATTGGCGATACCCTACAAGCCAATCGCACGAGCAACCCAGACCAACAACCAGTATCTTCGGTACAAAACGGCACTTCAGCTGAGTCAGAAGGTCCCACCCAAGAACAGTTAAAATCCCAAGAAAAGGGATACGAAGCCGTGCTGCAACGGGAACCGGAAAATGAAAATGCCCTGCGGGGATTGGTAGACGTACGCCTGCAGTTGGGCAATTTGGAAGGGACGGTGGAACCTTTACAAAAATTAGCAGAACTGCATCCGGAAGAACCCAGCTACAGTGTTTTGCTAGCCCAGACCAAGCAGTATTTGGGAGATATGGAAGGAGCGGCTGGTGTATATCGGGATATTCTTAATTCCCAACCGGCGTATGTTCCGGCTTTGCAAGGGCTAACGACGCTGTTGCTGCGCCAAGAACGTCCCCAAGCGGCGATTGGTCTGTTGCAGGATACGCTGAAAAAGGCACCACAATTGGAAGAGGTTGAAGGTAGCAGTGTGGATGTGGCGTCCATACAGCTGATTTTGGGACAGGTGTACGCCAGTCAGGAACGTTACGATGAAGCGGTGGCGGTCTATAACGATGCCATCAGCGAAGATGAAAGCGATTTTCGACCGGTGTTGGCGAAAGCTTTGGTATTTACCGAACAAGGAAAGGTGGAGGAAGCCAAGCCCCTATTTTCGACGGCGGCAGAACTGGCACCGCCTAAGTTTAAGGACCAAATCAATGCTCAACTCCAGCAATTGGAAGCGCAAGGTTCTACGGAAGAAGGATAGTTACTGGCTAGCTGGCGGCGGAGTGGTTTTGAGTTCCGTCGCCGGGGGGGTAAGCGGCCGCCACCTGGTGGTCGGCATCTAGTTCTACCACCAAATCGGTTTGCCGGGTATCTTGTAGCAATGGTGTTACGTACAGCTGCGGGTGAAGGGCTTTCCAAAAATACTTGACAAATTGCTCGATTTGTGAATCGGTTTGTCCCGATTGCCCGGCGGCTTTCATTTGTTGTTCTGCTTGCTGCCGCCACTGGAGGGAGTAGCGATAGTCGGTGGGCACCAAAACCAACAGGCTATCCAAACGCTGCCATAGGGGTAGATAGGCGTGCAGTCTTTGGTTGCAGTCGGCAGCAAAGGCGCGATCGCTTTCGGTGACAATGGGATCGGGAAGCGTTGCGGGTAGTTCGGACAAGGGCTGTACCCCTACAAACCATCCTTCAAACAGGACCATATCGGCACCGTCGACCCATTCCGGTTCCGTGCGATCGCCCGCACCTGCCCAAGCTGATTTATCGAAACGGGGAATCGCGATCGCGGATGTGGGGGTTGATTGTCGCAATTGGTCTAAAACCTCGATTCCGGCCGCTACATCGTGGGTTCCCGGCGGTCCTCGCCAAAGCAGGCGGGGATCTTCTTGTTGCAGCTGTTGGCGTTGGGTGTGAGATTTGTAGATATCATCCAAAGAAAGATGCACCACCCCATATCCCCAATGTTCTAAAATAAGGTGTAAGCTCTTCGCCGTGGTGGTTTTGCCGGTTCCCTGCAATCCCAACATGCCCTGTATGAAAGGACGGGTTTGTTGCTGGTACCGGGCAACCAACCATTGGGCTAGCGGCAACCACAACTGCCAGAGGGAAACCCACAAACGGTCTCCCTGCAGGGGAAATCGATTTTTGAGGGGTAGTAGGGAAAGAAATTGCTGCGATCGCTGCTGGATGGCCTCGCGGACATTGTGGCGATCGATGCCCCAAACCTGGGATTGATAGAGATGGTCCAACGTCCAACGCTCTAGAGCGTCTTGTAGCTCTGGTGAGAGGTATTGGGCACGTACCAACCCTTGTAAGATACCTTCGAGTGCACTCATGAAGCTAGTTTCCCAATACTTGCTGGTGGTGGGGTGGTAGGCGATGGGTCGCCCAGAGAAAGCGCCACCTAAGACCCTAGTTTTAATGCTTCCACAAATAGACTGTACACCAATCCAATTTTGAGGGCGTTCAACAACTCCAAGGAAAACCGGGGACGATCGCTGCGGTTGCGGGTGTAAACCACACGACTGATAGTTTCGGTAAAAAATAAAGTAATCGCCGCTACCACAATATCCTGTCGGGAGTTTTGACCCGCTATGGTAGAAACAGCCGTTCCCAGAAAAAATCCAAACAATACAGCGATCGCTGCTAGTGAAATTCGCCGCCACGGATTGCGCAACCATCCCAACCACTGCCGGACCAACAAACGAATCAAACCGTTCAAGCGCGTATCTTGCATATTTGCTCTCCCCTACCCCACAGAATCCTTCTTTGGCTGCAGCGCATGAAAGCACCACCAACCAACCCACGAGCCACTACTCGCTCCGTTTTTTTTAGAATAGCACCCTAACCCGGGAAGCTTTTCCCACGTTTCGCTAACCTTTTGTGGTATTTCATCGTCGATGAAGTTCAAACGTTGGCTTCGATCTGGTTCCAAACGAGCAATTCTCGCGATCGCGATTTCTTGCCTGCTGCTGGCTGGCGCGATTGTATTGATGCGGCATTGGGTGGTTGCCGTTCGCATGTCAACTGCCTCGCCATCGCCCATCGTACCGCCCTTACTTCCTTTACTGCCCCCTGTACCCACCATAGAACTTCCCGAACCAGCTGCCGAAAGGGTTTCTTCCCCAATAGAAGGGAAAACCGGAACCCTGCGGGTGAGCAACCGGTCTTCCCATCCCGTGCGCGTGGTTTTGCGGCGTTATACCGGCAGTTCCGAGACGCCCAAAGAACCTATCCACTGGGATTTTGCGCCTCAAGAAGGACGGGTACGCGGGACGATTCTAGCGCTCCCCGAAGCCGATCTGCGCCTGCGATCGGGTGATATTCTGGTTGTGTTTGCCCAAGATGGTTCTCGCCGCTACTGGGGACCTTACATTGTTGGCGAGACAGAAATTCCCCTGTGGAACCAACAACAACAGGAATGGATCTTGCCCATTCAATCTCAAGTAGGGCGGTAGTTGGGCATGGGCGCATGGGGGCATGGGAGAAAACAACCAATTATATCTCCCAGGTTCGGCCGCTAGGTACGCCTTGATTTTTTGGTCATTTCAATCACTCTCAACAACTTCTTATGTCAGCTTACGAAAAACTGTACGAAGGGAAAGCCAAAATCGTATACCAAACCGACGATCCGGATGTTTTGCTGGTGTGCTTTAAAGATGATGCCACGGCTTTTAATGCCCAAAAACGGGGGCAAATCGTTGGTAAAGGGGAAATGAATTGCAAAATTTCCACGCGTTTGTTTCAGCTGTTGCAGGCGGCGGGGATGCCCACGCACTTCATCGATTCGCCCGCTGCCGCTCAAATGCGGGTGTGGCGGGTGGATATTGTGCCCATCGAAGCCATTGTGCGCAATATAGCCGCTGGTAGCTTGTGCCGGCAAACCGGATTGCCCTTGGGGAAAGTGCTGCCGCGACCATTGGTGGAGTTTTGCTATAAAAACGACGCGTTGGGCGATCCTCTGCTAACGCGCGATCGCTTGCAGATGTTGGAACTGGCCGCGCCGGAGCAAATTCAAACCATGGAGAACTACTGCCTGCAGATTAACGAAATTCTCGGGGACTTTTTCAACGAATGTGGCATTACTCTGGTAGACTTCAAGCTGGAATTTGGTATAGTCCCCCCTACGGCAGGACCAACCAGTCCGTTTGCTGCTGGTACCTTGTTGCTGGCTGATGAAATTAGCCCCGATACCTGTCGCTTGTGGCAGCAATCGGAAGACGATCCGCAAAAACGGGTTTTGGATAAGGATCGTTTCCGGCAAAACCTGCCAGATGTAGAAGCTGCTTACCAACAAGTACTCGATCGCGTGACCGGTCACTAGAGTGGCGGCAACGATAGCAAAGCAGCAAAACCCATTTCAAGCTGTTTTCAAGTAACTGCGACCGGCTGGGAAATTGCCATTTCGTCCGGCTAATTTTTGGCGTACATTTTTTGTGGTGTGTGGAGATTCCAAACCAAAGTGAAAATCATGCGTTTATATCCATTTTGGATGGCGGCGATTTGCTTAGCAACAACGCTCGGTGTGTCCAATTCTACAAATGCCCACCCGTCGCCAGTGGGAAAGGCATTGGCAGAAGCCACCTCTGCCGGCGACTCGACTGGGAAAGCTACCAACCAACCAAAAGAGACTCATTCTACTTCGGTGGCGGCTGCGGTGGAAAAATCCCAAAGTAGCGGGAACTCCCATGCCACATACGTGTGGGATTTGACCCAGGTACTTCCCGACTTGCCGCTAGCGAGGCCGTCTGGCGAATCGTTGTTGCCCGAACCGCCTCCCTGGCGCGAACGAAATGATGAGTTGGCGCTCGCGATGGCACCAAGTGCCCTTCGGGTCAAAAATAGCGCGGTGTTGGCCCAACAGCCAACAGAAACAGAAGGGGAAACCACCCCCGAATCGCCGGAATTACCGCCAGAAATGGAAACGGAAACCGAGGGCGACTCTCCTACCGAAGTTCCGGAATCTCCCCAACCAGAAGCGCCACCAGAAACTGAAATACCAATTTCGCCTCCCAATGGCGAACAGCAGCAGCCACAACAACAGCAGCAACAGCAACAAGAACCCCAAGTTTTGGTTGCGGAAGTGGTGGTTGAAGGTGTAGAAGGGGAATTGGAACAGACCGTCTACGATGCGGTGGCAACTACCCCAGGGCGGACCACCACGCGATCGCAGTTGCAAGAAGATATCGATTCTATTTATGCCACCGGTTATTTTGCCCAAGCCCGGGTGGTTCCTGAAGATACCCCTTTGGGGGTCCGGGTCACTTTTGTGGTGGAACCCAACCCAGTTTTGCAACAGGTACAAGTAGAAGGCGATCGCATTTTGCCCGACAGCGTGGTACAAGATGCTTTCAGCGACCAATACGGGGAAGTGCTCAACCTGCAGCAGTTTCAAAATGGCATTTCTCAAATCAACCAGTGGTATCAAGACAACGGATATGTACTAGCGCAAGTAGTGGAATCGCCACAAGTTAGCGAAGATGGCACCGTAACCCTTACCGTTGCGGAGGGGGAGATCGCAGATATTCAAGTGCAGTTTTTAACCGAAGAAGGGGAAGCCACTACCCCCGATGGCGAACCGATAGGTGGCAGAACCCGGGAGTACGTAGTTTTACGGGAGATGCGCACCGAACCGGGGGATATTCTCAAACGCGATCGCATTCAATCCGATTTGCAACGAATTTTTCAACTCGGTCTGTTTGAAGACGTACGGCTGCAGCTCAACCCTGCCCCCAACAATCCCCGCAAAGCGGTTGTGGTGGTGAATTTAATCGAGAAAAACACTGGTTCCATCGGTGTGGGTGGCGGCGTCAGTACCACCAGCGGTTTGTTCGGTACGGTGAGCTTCCAAGAACAAAATTTATTCGGGCGTAACCAAAAATTGGGAGCGGAACTGCAGGCAGGCGAACGGGGTTTGCTGTTCGACCTGAGCTTTACCGATCCTTGGATCAAAGGCGATCCTTTCGGGACTTCCTATACCGCTAACGTCTTTACGCGGCGGGCCATTTCCCTGATTTTTGACGGTGGCGATGAAGAAGTAGAACTGGAAAACGGCGATCGCCCCAGGGTACAGCGTTTTGGCGGTGGCGTTCGCTTCCAACGACCCCTATCAAACGACCCGCTATCGCCGGCAGAATGGACTGCTTCTGGTGGTGTGAATTTCCAGCGCGTCACCATTCGCGACGAAGATGGGGAAATTACCCCTGAAGACGAATTGGGCAACGATTTGAGCTTTAGCGGCGACGGCAGGGACGACTTGCTTACTTTAGAATTTGGTTTGAGCCGCGATTTGCGCAACAACCAACGGCAACCTACTTCCGGGTCTTTTGCTCGTGTGGATATCGAACAATCGATTCCCGTAGGTCAGGGCAATATTCTCTTTAACAGTTTGCAAGGACGCTACAGCTATTACATTCCCGTGGATTGGGTGAACTTTACCGAAGGACCGCAAACTTTAGCATTCAACGTGGAAGCAGGGGTTTTCTTAGGGGATTTGCCGCCGTACGAAGCGTTTGCCTTGGGAGGTAGTAATTCCGTACGCGGTTACGATGAAGCGGAATTGGGTACCGGTCGTGCCTTTGCCGAAGCCAGTGTGGAGTACCGCTTTCCTATTATCTCCATTGTAGGGGGCGCTCTATTTGCTGATGTTGGCTCGGATTTGGGTACTGCTGATGACGTTCCCGGCGAACCGGCGGAGGTGCGCGATAAACCCGGTAGTGGCTTTGGCTACGGTTTGGGAGTGCGCATTCAATCGCCTTTGGGGCCCATTCGGGTTGACTACGGTATCAACGATGAAGGAGAAGGTCGCCTGCACTTTGGCATTGGCGAGAAGTTCTGAGGTTCCTTTGATGGCTGGCAATGGATGGGGGTGCTGATGCAACCAACGCGCTATACTCTGGCTGAGAGGGTTTCCCGCTCTGGTGTGGGGCTGCATACGGGAGAACAAACGCAAGTGTCTTTGTTGCCGGTTCCTGCGGGCGATCGCTATTTTGTGCGGGTGGACTTGCCTGGCAAACCGGAAATTCCCGCAACCCTAGCCTCCGTACGGCAAACCCAGCTGGCGACGCAACTGGTGGGGCAGGGGGCTACCGTACAAACCGTAGAACACTTGCTGGCGGCTTTGGCGGTTTTGGGGATTACCGATGTTTGTATTGAGGTGAATGGTCCGGAAATCCCGCTGCTGGATGGTTCTGCCCAGGATTGGACCGAGGCGATCGCAGGGGCTGGGAAAGTCGCGATCGCAGCCCCTGCTAGGGAACTTCCCGGAGTGTCCCAACCCATCTGCCTCTACCAAGGGGATGCCTTCGTGGCAGCCATTCCCGCTGAGGAAACCCGTTTTACCTACGGCATTGACTTTCCAGTTGCTCCCATTGGCAATCAGTGGTACAGTTGGGCGGCTAGTGCCGACACCTGGGCTGCAGAAATTGCACCGGCGCGGACTTTTACCCTGGAAGCTTACGTAGAACCCCTGCGCCAGCAAGGTTGGATTCGCGGAGGCAGTTTGGACAATGCCTTGGTTTGTGGCGATCGCGATTGGCTCAACCCCCCCCTGCGATTTGCCAATGAACCCGTACGCCATAAAATTCTAGACTTCGTGGGCGATGTTAGCTTGTTGGGTTTTTTCCCCAAGGCTCACTTTATTGCTTACAAAGCCAGCCACCAGCTGCACGTACGGCTAGCACGTCAAATTGCCTCGGTGCCCCAGCCCTGTCCCAGCACCGGAGAATAGGGATTTGGAACCTAGGGACTGCCAGGGGGATGGGTTTAGCGAAAAGTAGCTCTGGTGTTATAGTCTTGTTAACGGTACTATAAAGAACCAATGCCAGCACCGAACTTTTGGCGTTGGTGCCAGGCAGCTTGCAAAGCCCCAGTCAATTGAGGGGCATCTTCTATGGTACGGCACCCCAGCGGTCCTTCCGGCCGTTCCCTGGGGAAGGTACCGGTACCACCAGCATCCTTGCCCTGCTTGCAGCTGGAAAGGCAGCTGGAGCTAAGTTCCGTGCAAGGTTTTGCAAAAAAAGACAAACCACTGATTCCGGTCAATGGTTGCCAAAGAATGGGGGAGCTACACGTGTTGGTAGCGATCGCCTTTCACTGATGAGGGCGAAACTTGGGAACCCCCTCCTCGATTTGATAAACGTCAAAAAGTTGCCAGCTTTTTGGCATTTTGGACCTCATCTAAGATAAAAATTCCAATTTCAGATGGGGCGTACTTAAAGGATGTCTTTATATCTGCGCTCGGTAGGAGCGATACCGTTATGTCCACAGCTATTGATAGCCAAACGACGAATACACACACAGAAAATTCTAATGAAAACCAGGCAGCTCAATCCGATCGCTCTACATCACCGCCGGTGTTGGATGTAGAAGAAATCCAAAAACTGCTGCCCCACCGCTATCCTTTTTTGTTGGTCGATCGAATTACGGAATACGTTCCCGGGGAATCCGCCGTTGGCATTAAAAATGTCACCTTTAACGAACCCCACTTTCAGGGTCATTTCCCCGAACGGGCAATTATGCCTGGGGTTTTGATTGTGGAAGCTATGGCCCAATTGGGAGCGGTCTTGCTAGCGCAAATGCCGGAAGTGGAAGAAGGGTTGTTGCTCTTTGCTGGCATCGACAAAGTCCGCTTTCGCCGTCCGGTCGTGCCGGGAGACCAACTGGTGATGAAAGCTAACTTGCTGTGCATCAAGCGACGCCGTTTTGGGAAAATGCGTGCCCGAGCGGAAGTGGACGGCCAGTTGGTAGCAGAAGGAGAATTAATGTTCTCGCTGGTGGAATAAACCACCACACGGCCGGGGACCTGCGATTGAGGATCCTACCTTCGCTTGGGACAACCTGCTTGACTTATTTTCATTTCTTAATGTCTCGACGATGACCCTGATTCATCCCACTGCTGTTGTCCATCCAGATGCCCAATTACACCCTACCGTTCGCGTAGGGGCTTATGCAGAAATCGGGGCCAATGTCAAGATTGGTTCGGAAACCACCATAGGCTCCCACGCCATCGTCCAGGGGTGGACCGAAATTGGCAGCCAAAATCAAATTTTTCCCGGAGCTGTCATTGGCTTTGAACCGCAGGACCTCAAATACAATGGGGCGCGCAGCCTGGTTAAAATTGGCAATGACAACAAAATCCGCGAGTATGTCACCATCAACCGGGCTACCAACGCCGACGAAGCCACAACCATCGGCGATCGCAATTTGCTTATGGCTTACGTACATGTGGCTCATAACTGTACGATTGAAGACCAGGTGGTCATCGCCAACAGCGTTGCCCTCGCCGGTCACGTTCACGTGGAATCCAGGGCCACCATTGGTGGCGTGTTGGGCATCCATCAGTTCGCTCGCATTGGCAAACTAGCGATGGTAGGTGGTATGAGCCGTATCGAACGGGATATTCCCCCGTTCATGTTGGTTGAGGGCAACCCCTGTCGGGTACGCGCCCTCAATCAAGTGGGCATCAAACGGGCTGGCTTGCAGGCCAGCTTGCCCCTGCTAAAAAAAGCATTTCGTTTGCTTTATCGTTCCGGCATTCCCCTGCAAGAGGCGCTGGATAAGCTACAGATTTTCGCGGATGACGCACAAGTCAATCACTTATATCAATTTCTGAAAGCTTCTTTGACCTCTCACCGACGTGGGGTTACTGCGGGTAGAAAACGTTTGGGAGAAACATCCAAGTGAGTCAAAGCAGGCGGCAAGCCAGGGTTTTTATTGCCACCGGTGAAGTTTCTGGGGATTTGCAAGGGTCGATGTTGGTGGCAGCCCTTCACCAACAGGCGCGCGATCGCGGTTGGGATTTGCATATTTGGGGATTGGGCGGCGATCGCATGGAACAAGCTGGCATGGAACTGCTGGGCAACACCAGCGGTATTGGGTCGGTGGGATTGTGGGAATCGCTGCCCTACGTTTTGCCTACCCTGCGACACCAGCGGCGGGTCAAAAACCATCTCCGCCAGCAGCCGCCGGATGTGGTGGTGCTGGTAGACTATCTGGGACCCAATTTGGGCATCGGGCAGTTTCTCGACCGTCGCTTCCCCCACATTCCCGTAGTGTACTACATTGCCCCACAGTTGTGGGTGTGGTCCCCTTCCAGCAAACCGGCCAAGCAACTCGCCAGTTTGGCAGATGAAATTTTAGCCATTTTCCCAGCAGAAGCCAAATTTTTCCGAGAATTGG
This sequence comes from Geitlerinema sp. PCC 9228, assembly GCF_001870905.1. Lineage (NCBI taxonomy): Bacteria > Bacillati > Cyanobacteriota > Cyanophyceae > Geitlerinematales > Geitlerinemataceae > Geitlerinema > Geitlerinema sp. PCC 9228. The sequence goes on along the minus strand of NZ_LNDC01000057.1, from coordinate 12,219 downwards.
GGGCTTGCGTCCGATGGGTAGGGCATCCGTTGCTCGATCGCTGTGACGCCATGCCCAGTCGCCAACAGGCTCGTCAACGCTTGGGCATAACCGAGGGGCAAACGGCCATTACATTGGTTCCTGCTTCTCGCCGCCAGGAAATTCGCTATTTGCTGCCGACCATGTTTGCTGCCGCGCAAAGGTTACAAGCACAACAACCCCAAGTGCAATTTTGGATTCCCCTTTCCCATCCCACCTACCGCCAACCCATTGAAACCGCCATTGAAAAATACCAACTCAACGCTCGCATTGCCTCCCGTCAAGATGCGATCGCTGCCGCCGACCTTGCCATCACTAAATCGGGAACTGTTAACTTAGAAATCGCCCTTGCCAACGTTCCCCAGGTGGTCATTTATCGCGTCAGTTCGGTGACTGCTTGGATTGCCAAACATATTCTCCACTTTTCCATCCCCTACATGTCTCCTACCAACTTGGTAGAAATGAAACCCATTGTTCCAGAATTACTGCAAGACGAAGCCACACCAGAAAATATTACCCAACAAGCCAATCGTATTCTGCAAAATCCTGCCCGATACCAACAAATACTGCAAGATTACGCTCAAATGCGCCAAGCTTTGGGAAACCCTGGCGTTCCCCAGCGAGCAGCCAAGGCTATCTTTCATCACCTAGAAAACATCGATTCTCCAAACAAACAAGAAGCAGCTTGGCCAAGGAAACCAAAATAATTATACTTATACTATTTCGAGAAAGCATAGAAAATTGTAGGATGGGCATTGCCCATCCTCCTAGCGTGTCTATTCTAAAATAGTGCACATAAGAATGGCTGAATGGATTTTAAATTTATAAACTTTAGCGCTCGCTTTACCTACCAAATTAAAATAGATGCGCTAGTAGGAAGTATGCTTCGCGAAGCTCCCCACAAAAATCCCCCAATTATTTATTTTGACACTCTCACGAATAGAATTCGTAAGATTCTCGCTTCATCAGGGTGCCTAGATAGATTAGCTATGCTAATACCATATCCAATCCGATGGCATCACCGCTTTATAGGTGGTTGGGGAATTTTCACATCTGCTTGCACCGGATAAAATAATATAGTACCCGCTCGCTGTTTTCAGAATTTGTACTTGCTTAACCACAAAGCCATCACCGAAGGGAGCGAGACTTAAAAAACCGTACTTTCCCAATTTTCGGAAGATCGATTTGATTCCCTTCGATACAGGTTTCCTTGACTTTGGGAAAAACAAACGAGCGAAATCGCCCTTTTTCCCTAAAGCGAGGAAAGCCAAATCTCCGTCGATACATAGTCACCCATGCAGTCTTCAAACGTTTGAGCATTTGCTGCCAGACTTTCTTGGCTGGTGTTAATGCCTTGCACTGACTGGCATAGGTAGGGCGAGGGGCATCGGCGGGAATGATGTACTCGCCTCCCAAACCACAGGCGTTGACAGGCGATTTTCGGGATTTGAGCCCATCTTGGCGTTCTCTCAGCCCATCATTGCCAACTTGCCGACAGATTTCCCACCATGACTCAATTGTTTGAGCCTGGCGGCTTGATTTTAACGGCGGCTCAAGCCGTACGGGTGGCTTTTCATCCCTGCGCGTGAAAAGTCAGGGCTTTCAAGCTCCCGATTCATGCGGTAATGTTTGTGGTTTAGCAATATCGGATTTCGTATAAAATCCTGCTGTAGACTTATGGGGAAGAACTCCCTGTAGTCCCCCGCAGGTACGGCACAGCGACCCAAGTCAGAGCTCAGGGCATTGCAGCCAGGGGTCTGAGAGCGATTCAATCTATTCAAACGGATTTCATATCAAAAATTCCCCCACTTCACCACCTGCAGTTCCAATGGGGCAGCAGGAACGAAAAGCCTAACTGCCCTTTTTTCCGATCAAGTTATGGGAACGCTAGCTAACATCGCGCAATTGCGCCGTACGTACGTCAAGGGTTAGCGTACGAGTGCCCCGTTGAATCTTAAACGTCAGCATTTCCCCAACATTAGACCCTTCTACCACATCTTGCAACTGACCGGCACTGGTGATGGGCTGGCCTTCTACTTCAAAAATCACATCACCGCGACGGATACCTGCTTTTTCCGCTGGCGTATTCGACATGACCCGTACCACCAAAACCCCTTTGCGGTTGGGTAGCTGCATGAGGGCGTTGGGATTACTGTTGTTTTCCTCAACCATCTCTGGGGTTAGGGTCACCATTTGAATCCCTACAAAGGGATGCTGAACGGTTTCCCCACGAGATAGGGGACCTTTGACTTCTTTGACTTTATTGACGGGAATGGCAAAGCCAATGCCGTTGGCATCTGCTCGAATGGCGGTGTTAATGCCAATCACCTCTCCGCGTTCGTTCAGCAAAGGACCACCGGAGTTACCGGGGTTAATGGCGGCATCGGTTTGAATGAAATCCAAGCGTTTGTCGGGAATACCGGCTTGAGAACTGGAACGGTTGAGGGTACTGATAATTCCCAAGGTGACGGTATTGTCCAATCCTAAAGGATTTCCCAATGCGATCGCCCAATCGCCAACCCGAAGTTGGTCGGAATTACCTAAATCCGCCACCGGCAGCGACTGCCCGCTAATTTTCACCACTGCCAAGTCCGTGACTTCATCGGTACCGCGAACTTCCCCATCGAAGCTGCGACCGTCTTTGAGGGTGACGGTGACTTGGTCGGCATTTTTTACCACGTGGGCGTTGGTAATCACAATGCCCTCACTATCGACAATCAGTCCCGATCCTTGACCGCGGACTTCCCGCTGTCTGGGCATTTGCCCAAAGAACTCGTCACCAAAAAATCTTTTAAAAAACGGATCGTCGAAGAATGGATCCACGTTGCGGGTTACTGTACGAGCGGTATCGATGCGTACGACGGCACCTCCCACCCGTTCTACCGCAGCGGTAACGAAGTTGCCATTCTCAGTGTCGGTGGGAATGGGAATCGCCGCTTGTTGGGAGGGTTCCGCTACCGTTTTGCTGGGAATGGCTTTTGAGGGAGTCACAGCAGCAATTCCCGCGGCAGGGAGTAGATTCATGGTGCCAATCGCTAGCAAAAATCCCAAGGAAAAGGTGATGATGTAGCTTGCTAGCTTCGCTATGGGAAATGGGGATAGAGAAAATCTTCTGATTCGCACAATGCCACCTCGCGAATAGTACCAAGACTGTTTCTTATATATTCTCGGTTTTGCAGAAACATCCAAAAGCATTTACCCAAATTTACTGGCCGCAGCTGCCGTATCCACTGTTGGGATGCTTCTGCAACCGAAGATGTTCCCAAACCGGGGGACAGATACCTACTTTCCTGCGTCTGGAAAACTTTTTGTTGTAGGCATAGCGCTGTATTTTTCCGTTTCTAGTGTACCAGAGGATGGTTGGGATGGGTAGCGATCGCGATGGGTTGGTATGTCGAAAACTGCTGGAATTTGGGCATTGGCAGCTGTTTCGTTTCCATAGCGATCGTCGCGGTTGGCTGCAATAGAATTGCGCAGGGGATGTACCACCAACAGCCCACCCAATACCACCAAAAAGACGCAAACCACCAAAACCTGTTGGGGAGAGATTTTCAAAACCCCCCGCAAAATCACTTCCCGCAAAACAGAAACAATGGAAGCCTCCACAGCAACGCTGACAGAAATCTGTCTTTCCTGAAAATAAATCACCAAAATCCGAAATAATTCTACCATAATCAATAAAAACAAGATATCCGAAGCGACAATTTCAAAGCGCAACGGCTGCACTAAGGAAATAAATAGATCGGCGATCCGCAATACCATGATGGCAAACATAGCAATACATAAGGAAATAACAATGATATCTTGAATGGTTTCCAAATGTCTGACCAATTGGTGGCGATTCATGGGAAGAAAAACCCCGGTTTCCTTCTTAGTTGTGGCATCGTTGCGATCGCGCATATCTTTTCACCTCCTTATCCCTTACGGTTCGATCGAAATTTGGATATTCCCCTGCTGTTTGAGAATACGGCAGGCAGTATGCTCTCCTTGCCGTTCCAATTCCAAATCAATATGGCTGTTGCCCACTTGCAAATTATGTATAGATAGGCGAGACAAAAAAGCAGGCAACCGAGGTTTCACCAAACGCAGACAACCGTTCGCAGCATCGGGAATGGGATTGAGCATCATTTGCAACAGTTGAAAAACACTGCCCGTGGCCCAAGCTTGAGGGGAACAAGCCACCGGATAGTTAATCGGCGGACTATTGCTGCGGCGTTGGTAACCGCACAACAGTTCTGGGGGACGTTTGCTAGGCTGGTAGTGGGTCATATCCAACAAGCCTGCTGCCACAGTCAGGGCTGCGTCCACCCATCCCAGCGATCGCAAGCCAGCAGCAACCAAGGCACTGTCGTGAGGCCAAACCGACCCCAAATGATAGCTAATGGGGTTGTAAGCGGGAGAGAGGCTGCTGAGGGTACGAATGCCCCAACCGCTAAACATTTCCTCCGACATACAAGTACGCGCTACGCGAGCTGCTTTTTCGGGATAAAAAATCCCAAAACACAAACATTGACCGGGATTGGAAGTAATGCTGTCCACCTGTTGCCCTTGACCGTCCAAAGCCAAAGCGCAATAATCTGCCGATTCGATCCAAAAATCCCGGTTGAAACGCGCTTGCAACGCCCGGGCTTGGGAACGCCAGCGTCGGGCCAGTTCCGGTTTTCCCATCAGTTCGGCCATGCGGCTGAGACCTTGTTTGGCTGCATAGACGTAGGCTTGCACCTCACACAAGGCAATAGGACCAAAGACTTGTTCGCCTTTGCTATTGACAATGGCATCACCGGAGTCCTTCCAGCCTTGGTTGTCGATACCGCCGGAGGAACGGCGCTGGTAGCTGAGATATCCGGTTTCGGCACATTGGCTGTCGATCCAGGACATGGCAGCAGTGGCGGCATCCCACAACCGTTCGATGGTCTCGCGATCGCCGGTCCAGGCATAGTACTCCGCATACAGCAGCAACCACAAAGGCGTGGCATCCACCGTACCGTAGTAAGGCGTGTGCGGAATTTCCCGACAGCGGGCCATTTCCCCCTGCCGCAGTTCGTGCAAAATCTTGCCTGGAGCTTCTTCATGCCAGTCACTATCTTCTTCTCCTTGGTATTTACCCAAAGTTAACAAGGTATCCCGGGCAATGGAAGGAGTAAACATCAGCGTTTGAAAAGCTGCTACCAAGGAATCGCGACCGAAAAGTGCGGAAAACCAAGGAATTCCCGCCGCTGGTACCTTGCCCGAGTCAAATGATTGCAACAGCAAGTACATATCCTGTTCGGCGCGTTCGATAATTTGATTGATGGTGGTGCGATCGCTGCGAATGCGCGTTGTTGCCCGATACCAACTTTGCCAATCAGCAAATGCCGCATCTTGAGCTTGGGACAAGGTGGCGGGGATAGGGATTTGGGAAGTGGGTTGGTGGTTGGTATACGGTGTTAGGTGGTAGCCGAGAATGGTTTGTTCGTGGCTGTCGAGGTGCAAGTTCCAAATGGCACAGTCTTCCCAAATTTCATCGGGCAGGCGGTAGGAAAACTGAATTTGCGTTTCCATGAGGTAGTTGTCCAACCCCCGATAGGCAAAACTCAGTCCATTTTTTCGTGAGGAAACCACTTCTAACTTATTTCCCCGCATAGGGCGATCGCCATATTCCCGAACTTCAAATAAGTCCAAAAAATCGGCGTAAAATTGCAATTTCACCTGAAATGTGACCGCTTGCAAATCGTAGTTGTAAATTTCGATCTCTTCAAACAATCCCCCACGCAAAGCCAGCTGACGCTGGATGCCCAAAGTTTCTTTTTTTAGTACGTTGGGAACTTCGGGATTGGTACAAGCCACACATAGAGAAAACCCTGTTTCGGCATGGCTGTGCAGTAAAATGGGATCGTATCCTTCAACGGTCAGTTGGGAACAGCTGAGAAAGCGCGTATCTTGGCAAAAAAGACCCGTAACCGCTCGATCGCTGCGATCTTTGGAAGCAACTGTATTTCCCAAGCGATCGGCGATTAAAAATAAATCGTTTTCTTTTATGGTTAGGGTAGGGGAAAGTGACATGAAGGCTTCGTGGGAACGCTACCGCTCAAAAAATCAGATTGATGGTTTGCTTTGTGGTTAAATTGGCGCGACTCGCCCTCCGAGAACGAAAGAAAAAGGAGGATAAGAAAGTATGCGTCTGGGACCGCCTCACTCCTCCTTTCTATTCTATAGGTAACAATTTTGACCGGGTTTCTCCAGTAGCCGCGATCGGAAAATCAAATCTGGGAAACGAAACGTACCCAAAACAATTATCCGACAACTTGCGCTTTTTTTACCCCGTCTTTTCGGAAAAACGCTTTACGCGAGAGAACGCTAGCCATTTGGGCTGTGGGCATTTCCTGACTGCAAGAAGTGCAGAACCAGTATACGCCCCGGGAACTAGCATGACGTAGCAAAGGAGCACTGCAACAAGGACAGATATTTCCGCGCATGATTACCTCCTTATTGTAAATTCAATAATTGCTTTACGCTACGGGAATTAACTGGGAACTGGCGATCGCACCGTGTCCGTTGCGAGACTCGCGTTCCCATGGAGACTGCTGATTTTGGCAAGTTTTGAAAACTTTTTCGTAAGCTGCTTCGTATTTATCCACCATTGCAGCCACGCTAAAGTAACGCAAAACAAACTCGTGGCAGTGCTGGCGCTCAATTTGGGACACTTGCGCCACTGCTTCTACCATTGCCGAGATGCGATCGCAAACAAATCCCGTTTTCCCCCTGGCCACAATTTCCGGAACCGCCCCGCGATTGCTAGCAATAACCGGCGTTCCAGTACACATGGATTCGATGGTAACCAAGCCAAACGGCTCGTTCCATTGAATGGGGAACAAGGTTGCCGTAGCATTTCCCAGCAGTTCTACTTTTTCTTGATGGGTTAACTCTCCCAAATATTGGATATTTTGCCCATCAATATGAGGTTTTACCTGATTTTCAAAAAATTCTTGGTCCACCACATCAACTTTACCAGCCATTAGTAGGGGCAATCCTGCAGTTTTAGCCACTTCAATGGCTTTGTCCGGTCCTTTTTCCGGTGACATGCGTCCCAGAAAGGCCAGATAAGGAGGCGTTTGTGGTGTTGGCTGAAAAGGATATTGGCTGGTGTCAATTCCGTTGTGAACGGTACGCACATAATTTAAAGTAGGATTGAGTTGGCGTTGGGCATCGCTTATGCTAATGTAATGGCGATCGCGGTATTTATGGAAAACGCGTCGATTTTCGGGCGTAAATCCATTGTGGAGTGTGTGAACGCTGGGGGTTTTGAGAAACTGCGTGTAAGGAAGAACCCCAAAGCCGGTGTGGAAATGGATAATATCGAAACGATGGGCTTGCTCCAAAATTTGACTCAGCTGTAGAGCTTCGTAAGCAGCTGGTTCCTTGAGGTCGGTTTGCAAGCGCAAAGCCGTAGGTGTAACCGACTCCAAACGAGCGAGGGTTTGCGAATCCCCCGTAGCGAACAAAGTAACCTCGTGACCCCGACGTACGAGTTCGTCCGTTAGCTGGCTGACGACCAATTCAATACCACCGTATCCTGGTGGCGGTACTCGTTCCCACAACGGCGATACTTGAGCAATACGCATAGATATTTTTCTCCTTACTCGCGATGGGTGATGGGTTCCAGGTTGCAGGTACGCAGCAGGTACAACAAGAGCTGCTGGGCTGTTTTTGGAACAACCGATTTATGAAAGTGGTAGGGATTGATTTTTGAGTGGCGATCGCTTTGCAAACAGCAGACCGCTCTTACCAACCAGAACTTATTATCTTTCCTAGCGGACTCTAAGAGGAAATTTGCCAGTTCGAGTATCCATTTAAATATTTACTTAAGATTTTAGCGGTTGGCGAGTCGTATTAACCGTACTTCCCATCAAGAGGGGGTTGACGCGATCGCGCTTTCCGGCCAAACAACGAGCAGACGCTTCTAGTTGCCACACCTTTCCCCCGCTGCCGCCTTCCCCAACCCCGTCCCTTAGTAGCAAGACAATCGGCAAACGGCATCTGGGGAGTTCCACACCTGAAAGCTCCCTAATAGGGTTGGGAAAGTTACTTCGGTACTTTTTTTCTGAAATTCAGCCAAATTGGCCCGTATAGCTGTTGACAAATCTAGATTGGTTGGTGATAATAGAAGATGTCCTCAGAAAAGAGAGGACGCCAAGCGCCAAAAACGCCAACTACAAGGGACTGTAGTTCAACCGGTTAGAGCACCGCCCTGTCACGGCGGAAGTTGCGGGTTCGAATCCCGTCAGTCCCGTTTTTCACAGCCCAGCCAAAGCCAATCGCTATCGGTAAAAGTGGTTCTCGGACAGCGAACGGGGGGCAAAACCGTCTACAATAGACCTTTGGCGAGTTTTGCGGAGAAACACCTCTGTGACAGTAAGAGTTCGATTAGCGCCCAGTCCTACCGGAAATTTACACATTGGTACGGCTAGAACTGCCGTCTTTAACTGGCTGTTTGCCCGTAGCCAGGGCGGTCAGTTTATTTTACGCATTGAAGATACCGATTACCAGCGATCGCAAGCTGAATATACTCAAAATATTCTCGATGGCTTGAAGTGGTTGGGATTGCATTGGGATGAAGGACCGTACTACCAATCCCAGCGGTTGGATTTGTACCGCCAAAGCATTCAAACCCTACTGGAAAAAGGGTTAGCGTACCGTTGTTACTGTACAACGGAAGAACTAGAGCAAATGCGCGCAGCCCAAAAAGCCAAAGGGCAAGCACCGCGATACGACAACCGCCACCGGGATTTGACCCCAGAACAAGAAGCCGCTTTGGAAGCGGAAGGTCGCACCCCCGTGATTCGGTTTAAAATCGACGACAATCGCGAAATTACCTGGTACGATCGCATTCGCGGTCTTATGAGTTGGAAGGGCAGCGACTTAGGTGGCGACATGGTCATCGCCCGGGCTGCCAGTCGCGAACAAATGGGGCAACCCCTGTACAACCTGGCCGTGGTGGTGGATGATGTGGACATGGATATTACCCACGTTATCCGCGGAGAAGACCACATTGCCAATACTGCCAAGCAAATTCTGCTATACGAAGCTTTCGGCAAAACCCCACCGGAATTTGCTCACACCCCTTTAATTCTCAATCCCAGCGGTCAAAAGCTTTCCAAACGGGATAATGTTACCTCCGTTTCTGAGTTTTACGCCATGGGTTTTACCGCCCCAGCTTTAGCCAACTATATGACTTTGTTGGGATGGTCGCCCCCGGATGAGGAGGAAATTTTTACTCTAGAAGCAGCAGCGAAGAAATTTGAGCTGGAACGGATCAATAAAGCCGGGGCCAAATTTGACTGGGATAAGTTAGATTGGATTAACAGCCAGTACCTGCACAACATGCCTGTGGAGGAACTAACTGATTTGTTGGTACCTTACTGGCAGGAAGCTGGTTATGCTTTCGACCCGCACAGCGATCGCGAGTGGTTGGCAGAAATTGCTGCTTTAATCGGACCTAGCCTCACCCGCCTGTCGGAAGCGGCAGACATGAGTCGGATCTTCTTTACCGATACTGTAAATCTTGAGGCAGATGCCCAAGATATGTTGCGGCAAGATGCTGCCCAAACGGCGGTGAAAGCGGTAGCCGAAGCGACAGCCAACCACGCCGAGTTAAGCTTAGACGATGCCCAAGGGATTGTGAAAACCATTACCAAACAACACAAGCTGAAAAAAGGCTTGGTGATGAAATCCCTGCGCGCCGCCCTAACCGGTGCTTTGCAAGGACCAGATTTGATGCAATCTTGGTTAATTTTAAACCGTAAAGGTCGCGATCGCCCCCGCTTGCAAAAAGCTCTGGAAATCGCCAACCAATAAGCAATATCCTCATGGCCCAGCCTGCTGCGATTGGCTGGGCTCGTGGTTTTACGTTCCTAGAACGAAAACCGATCGAATTGCCAAAACTTTACCCAACATACAACATCCCCAAGAAGGCGCGATCGCAGGATACATGCCTAGGCGATCGCCGAGCAACCATCAACAATCCGAATCTGACCGCGATACATATTCATCACCACTTGCTTGATAGCTTGGCGTTCCTCGTAGGTCGGATTCAGATAGGGCAAGGCCTCCATGAGTGCCTTGTAATCTCTACCAGTAATTTGACCGGTATAAATCGCTTCCCGAGCTAAAGTATCTACACACAACTGCATTTGTACTCCCCCTTTGCTGGAGGGTGTCACTTCTGTACCCTCTCACCCTACAATCGTACTTTTTTCACCTCCCGATCGAGAAGGTCAGGATTACTGATTTTTTCGAGGGATAGGATTTGAGTTCCGTATTATTACTTACACCAAGCTCTATGACTTTTTCTCAGCTTCGTAAATGTAAAACTGGTTTAAAATCCCCACCGTAGAGAAATGATAAGAAGGAAGCCCTAACGACATAGAAATATCGGTTTCGTAGATACTGAAAAAAAAGTAGTTCTGCCTTTGCGTCGTATCCGCAATCACCTTTTGAAACTGGCCTCGATTCGCATCTGCAAATCCCCGGCACTGCTGCCGCAGGAATTTGGGCACATCATCGCAGACATTTTCTTGCAAGTGGCTGGCAAATTTCTTTGCCGCGAAAGACTGATAGGCAGAGGACTTCGGATTGGTCACCGCCAGACCAATGCCCAATCCCACAACTGCCAAACCGCCCACTGAAATCGCTGTCTTCATTCTTTTCATGAAAATCTCCCAACCAACAACTGTCACTGCCCTCCCCCAAGCAAATCCTTAAGAAATACGGGGATAGGGCTTTTCTATTCTGCCTCAGTTCTTCTCCTCTAGACCGACAACCTTGGATTTTTGTTGCCCGGAAAAATTTTTCTAACAGCTCTTTACGCCATTTTGTAAATTCGCTATAATACAAAAGCGATCGCAAACGAAACATGGCGAACGTGGCCAAGTGGTTAAGGCAGCGGATTGTGGTTCCGCCATTCGTGGGTTCGAATCCCATCGTTCGCCCTTCAAAACACCAGACCAGGGCAACAAGTTTCCCGAAAAATTATCTGTCGTTGGCTGGTCAGACAAGCAGCCATCGCCTGCACGAGTCATTTCCGCCTCTGTTTCCCCATCCTGCTTGGGATTTTTTGGTTTTTCGCAGCGAGTTTCCCCTCCAAGTTTCCTAAAATAGAGGCAGCCCATTGGATTCACCTGTTATTTTGGCAGGTGTATTTTTTGTTGGTCTGCATGCCGAAGCTTTTGGAATCAGTCAGTAGGAGCATAGACGGTGAATATTGCGGAGATTTTTGAAAAAGGCGGGGTAGCTATGTGGCCATTGCTGGCTTTGTCTATCCTAGCTACCAGCATTATTTTTGAACGGCTGTGGTTTTGGTTGGGGGTTCTCAGCAAAGAACAGGAAATCGTCAATTTAGTTTTGGAAGCGGCTCGTTATGATTGGCAGGTGGCTAGGGAAATTGCCTTTAAAGCCAGAAAACGTCCCATTGGTCGCTATTTGTATGCTCCCTTGCAGCTGCAACAACCGGAACCGGAGTCCTTTCGCTTGGCGTTGGAAGCGGCGGCGGAAAACGAACTTACCCACATGCGTCGGGGAGAAAAGGTGTTAGAAGGGGTGATTGCGATATCGCCGTTGATTGGTTTGTTGGGAACGGTTTTGGGATTGATTAACTCCCTCAGTTCCATTCGCCTGGGAGACTTGGGAACGGCTTCCACCGCCGGCGTTACCCTAGGCATTGGGGAAGCTTTGTATAGTACTGCTGGTGGTTTGATTGTGGCGATTGTCAGTTTGGTGTTTTATCGGTTGTTTCAATTGTTCCTGTCTTCCCAGGTCAAAGTATTTCGCCAGGCAGGCAACGAACTGGAACTGCTCTACCGCCAGCAATGGCCGCAAATTCAAAAAGACCCGGAATCGCTAGGGATTTTCCCCCAGGAGTCGTCGGAAGAGACAGCAACTACCAAGGTACAAGGCGAGACTACCCACAGCAGCCAATCACAAAACCAGCCATCTCCCCCACCATCTTATCCTGAGGAGGGGAATGCCTAGCAGTCAACTCGTTGGAGTCGGTGTAGCATGCTTTGAATCCTACATCCAATCAGTAGCTTTTTCCTGTTGGCTCTAATTGTTGTTTGTTATCAGCGCGAACGCAGAACTGGTATTGACACTCTCACGAATAGAATTCGTGAGATTCTCGCTTCATCGGGTGTGCCTAGATGGATTCGCTATGAGTTAGTCCATCCC
>NZ_LNDC01000056.1 GCF_001870905.1 Geitlerinema sp. PCC 9228 | reverse complement strand
CAACAATAAAAAAGAAGACTCCTGGCACCGAGCTATTTTCCCAGGCGGTTGCCCGCCAAGTATCTTCGCCGCTACCGCGTTTCACGTCCTAGTTCGGGATGGAATAGGCGTGGGTCCGCGGCGCTATCAGCACCAGGAGTCTTTTCTGTATGGGTTCGTGGTAGTAGCTAACAGAACCCAGAAAACTGCATAGTCCCTGTGGTGGCAGAAGCTTTTGCCAGCAGAGGAGGTGAGGTCAAGCCCTCGGTCTGTTAGTACGTCTCGGCTTAATGCATTGCTGCACTTCCACCTGACGCCTATCAACGGGTCATCTGCCCGTGACCTTACTGGCTTGCCGCCATGAGAGCACTCATCTTGAGGTGGGCTTCCCACTTAGATGCTTTCAGCGGTTATCCGCTCCGCACTTGGCTACCCTGCGTTTACCGTTGGCACGATAACAGGTACACCAGCGGTGCGTCCTTCCCGGTCCTCTCGTACTAAGGAAGGCTCCTCTCAATGCTCTTACGCCTGCACCGGATATGGACCGAACTGTCTCACGACGTTCTGAACCCAGCTCACGTACCGCTTTAATGGGCGAACAGCCCAACCCTTGGGACGTACTTCCGCCCCAGGTGGCGATGAGCCGACATCGAGGTGCCAAACCTCCCCGTCGATGTGAACTCTTGGGGGAGATCAGCCTGTTATCCCTAGAGTAACTTTTATCCGTTGAGCGACGGCCCTTCCACCTAGTGCCGCCGGATCACTAAGGCCTAGTTTCCTACCTGCTCGAGGAGTCGCTCTCGCAGTCAAGCTCCCTTGTGCCTTTACACTCGACGGCTGATTTCCAACCAGCCTGAGGGAACCTTGGCGCGCCTCCGTTACCTTTTAGGAGGCGACCGCCCCAGTCAAACTGCCCCCCTGAAACTGTTCCTTCCCCGGCTCACGGGTGAAGGTTAGAATTCCGGCCTCACCAGAGTGGTATCTCAAGGATGGCTCCAGTCTCCCCACAGGGAAACCTTCTTCGCCTCCCACCTATCCTGCGCAAGTGAAGCCCGAACCCAATTCCAGGCTACAGTAAAGCTTCATAGGGTCTTTCTGTCCTGGTGCAGGCAGTCCGTATCTTCACAGACATTCCTATTTCGCCGAGCCTCTCTCCGAGACAGCGCCCAGATCGTTTCGCCTTTCGTGCGGGTCGGAACTTACCCGACAAGGAATTTCGCTACCTTAGGACCGTTATAGTTACGGCCGCCGTTCACCGGGGCTTCGGTGGTCAGCTTCACCCTAAAGGGCTAACTGACGCCCTTAACCTTCCGGCACTGGGCAGGCGTCAGCCCCCATACGTCGTCTTTCGACTTAGCGGAGACCTGTGTTTTTGGTAAACAGTCGCCTGGGCCTCTTTACTGCGACCTCCTCTCGGAGGCACCCCTTCTCCCGAAGTTACGGGGTCATTTTGCCGAGTTCCTTAGAGAGAGTTCGCTCGCGCCCCTTGGTATACTCTACCGCCCCACCTGTGTCGGTTTCGGGTACAGGCATGTTGGATTTGTGGTGGGTAGGGCTTTTCTTGGAAGCGGGACCTCAGCCACTTCGCTCCCGTAGGAGCTCCCCATCGCGCCTCAGCTCGGAACGTTTTCGCCGCTCCTCTTCGCCTCGTACGCTTGGACCGGTAACCATCTCCCGGCTGACCTAGCCTTCTTCGTCCCCCTGCACCAACCCAACACGGTACCGGAATGTTGACCGGTTGTCCATCGACTACGCCTTTCGGCCTCGCCTTAGGTCCTGACTGACCCTCCGCGGACGAACCTTCCGGAGGAACCCTTGGGGTTTCGGGGCTAGGGATTCTCGCCCTAGTTTTCGCTACTTAAGCCGACATTCTCACTTCCCGCGCCTCCATACCTGCTTGCGCTAGCACTTCTCGGGCACGGGAACGCTCCCCTACCGCTGACTTGCAGCCCGCAGCTTCGGTAGATGACTTAGCCCCTTTCATTTTCGGCGCAAGAGCGCTTGACCAGTGAGCTATTACGCACTCTTTCAAGGATGGCTGCTTCTAAGCCAACCTCCTGGTTGTCTCAGCACTCCCACATCCTTTGTCACTTAGCCATCATTTGGGGACCTTAGCTGGCGGTCTGGGCTGTTTCCCTCTTGACGATGAAGCTTATCCCACACCGTCTTACTAGTGGCATCCACGACCGTATTCCGAGTTTGTCTCGATTTGGTACCGCTCTCGCAGCCCGCACCGAAACAGTGCTTTACCCCGGTCGTGTTTTTACCACCGCTGCGCCTAAACGCATTTCGGGGAGAACCAGATAGCTCCGGGTTCGATTGGCATTTCACCCCTAACCACATCTCATCCGCCAATTTTGCAACATTGGTCGGTGCGGACCTCCACTTGGTATTACCCAAGCTTCATCCTGGACATGGTTAGATCACCCGGGTTCGGGTCTATCCCTAGCGACTGACGCCCTGTTCGGACTCGCTTTCGCTGGGGCTCCGGTGCTGTACACCTTAACCGGCCGCTAGAGATAACTCGCCGGCACATTCTTCAACAGGCACACGGTCAGACGTTCAATCGTCCTCCCGCTGCTTGTAGGCTGACGGTTTCAGGTTCTCTTTCACTCCCCTTCCGGGGTTCTTTTCACCTTTCCCTCACGGTACTGGTTCGCTATCGGTCACCTAGGAGTATTTAGCCTTACGAGGTGGTCCTCGCTGATTCACTTGGTGTTCCACGGGCACCAAGTTACTCGGGATCCAGCCGGGTGGGTCCGGTTGTCGGCTACAGGACTCTCACCTTCTCTGGTGTAGGTCTCAGCTACTTCGCCTAACTTTTCCCATCCCTGGTGGCTGTCCCACAACCCCAAATGGCTTGCCATTTGGTTTAGGCTCTTCCCCTTTCGCTCACCACTACTTGGGGAATCGCTTTTGCTTTCTTTTCCTCCAGCTACTAAGATGTTTCAGTTCGCTGGGTTCGCTCGTGCTGAGCTATGAATTCACTCAGCCGTCTTTCGGGTTGCCCCATTCGGATACCTCCGGATCGTCGCTTGCTTCCAGCTCCCCGGAGCGTTTCGCCGGTAACCGCGTCCTTCTTCGCCTCTAGGTGCCTAGGTATCCCCCGTCAGCCCTTTCTAGCTTGACCTTCTGGTCTGCTGGTTCGGCTTCTGCCTTTTTGGCAACAGGTTCTATGCAGTTGTCTAGGTTCTGAACTGGACTCACAAGTCCAGCAGCCGCCCCCTCTGGAGCTGGTGCTGTCCTTTTTGCCCTCTTGGGTTCTTTCCCCCCACGACTCTGGTGGAAGTAAGCGGACTCGAACCGCTGTCATCTGCCTTGCAAAGGCAGCGCTCTACCAGCTGAGCTATACCCCCTTCCCCGAGTCTGGGTGGTGGGCCATCCTGGACTCGAACCAGGGTCCTCACCCTTATCAGGGGTGCGCTCTAACCAGCTGAGCTAATAGCCCGCGTCCGAACCCCACTATAGCTTGAAAGATTCTCCGGGTCAACCCGGAGCCCCACCCCAAAAGAACGACCTAGGAGTTCGGGCTGACTCCACCGACCTGCTCTCTCGGTGGTTCCCCGTAGGTCTCCCTGTAAAGGAGGTGATCCAGCCACACCTTCCGGTACGGCTACCTTGTTACGACTTCACCCCAGTCACCAGCCCTGCCTTCGGCGTCCTCCTCCCCTCAGGGTTGGAGTAACGACTTCGGGCGTGGCCAGCTTCCATGGTGTGACGGGCGGTGTGTACAAGGCCCGGGAACGTATTCACCGCCGTATGCTGACCGGCGATTACTAGCGATTCCGCCTTCATGCAGGCGAGTTGCAGCCTGCAATCTGAACTGAGGCTGGGTTTGTGGGATTGGCTCCACCTCGCGGCTTCGCTTCCCTCTGTCCCAACCATTGTAGTACGTGTGTCGCCCAGGGCATAAGGGGCATGATGACTTGACGTCATCCCCACCTTCCTCCGGTTTGTCACCGGCAGTCTCCCTAGAGGGCCCAACTGAATGCTGGCAACTAAGGACGAGGGTTGCGCTCGTTGCGGGACTTAACCCAACATCTCACGACACGAGCTGACGACAGCCATGCACCACCTGTGTCCGCGCTCCCGTAGGCACCCCCAAGTTTCCCTGGGGTTCGCGGCATGTCAAGCCCTGGTAAGGTGCTTCGCGTTGCATCGAATTAAACCACATACTCCACCGCTTGTGCGGGCCCCCGTCAATTCCTTTGAGTTTCACACTTGCGTGCGTACTCCCCAGGCGGGATACTTAACGCGTTAGCTTCGGCGCCGACCGGGTCGATACGGCCAATACCTAGTATCCATCGTTTACAGCCAGGACTACTGGGGTATCTAATCCCATTCGCTCCCCTGGCTTTCGTCCCTCAGGGTCAGGCGCGGCCCAGCAGAACGCTTTCGCCTCTGGTGTTCTTCCCGATCTCTACGCATTTCACCGCTACACCGGGAATTCCTTCTGCCCCTGCCGCCCTCTAGCTCCCCAGTTTCCACTGCCCCTTCGGAGTTGAGCTCCGAGCTTTGACAGCAGACTTGACGAGCCCCCTACGAACGCTTTACGCCCAGTAATTCCGGATAACGCTTGCCTCCTCCGTATTACCGCGGCTGCTGGCACGGAGTTAGCCGAGGCTTTTTCCTCAGGTACCGTCAGGTTTCTTCCCTGAGAAAAGGGGTTTACAACCCAAGGGCCTTCCTCCCCCACGCGGTCTGGCTCCGTCAGGCTTGCGCCCATTGCGGAAGATTCCCCACTGCTGCCTCCCGTAGGAGTCTGGGCCGTGTCTCAGTCCCAGTGTGGCCGTTCTTCCTCTCAAAACGGCTACCGATCGTCGCCTTGGTGAGCTCTTACCCCACCAACTAGCTAATCGGACGCGAGCCCCTCTCCCGGCGGCTGACCTTTTACCTCTCGGCGTATGGGGTATTAGCAGCAGTTTCCCGCTGTTATCCCCCTCCGGTAGGCAGGTTCTCACGTGTTACTCACCCGTCCGCCACTGGTTCCGAAGAACCCGTTCGACTTGCATGTGTTAAGCCGACCGCCAGCGTTCATCCTGAGCCAGGATCAAACTCTCCGTGGTGTATAGAAAGTTT
>NZ_LNDC01000055.1 GCF_001870905.1 Geitlerinema sp. PCC 9228 | reverse complement strand
CTGACCCCCAAACCTGCAAATTTTGCTCCTATCAAACCATCTGCGAGTTTGCGGCTACAGAATAATTCATCAATTATTGAGAAAATTTTTCAACATATCCATGAAATTTTACATGAAATATAAATGGAATATGATTGACAATCTAAATACAAATGCTGCGATCGCCTATAATATTGCACTTTATCTTGAAAATTCGGAAATGGAGATGGTAGTGTATTCTAAATCTCGCATCTCGGTTGCGTAACAACAGCAATAATACTAGTGAAGACCCTCAACCCGGAACAATCTTACACCTTCGGCAAGATTTTCGATCTCAAAATCGAACCCAAAGATTTAGCCAACGATTTCGGCTATCGCTTTGCTAGAACCAAACTGAACTTGCCTCAATATCAAGGCTATCTGGATCGAATCGACCAATTGCAAGAACGGATTGAGGAAATTTTGCCCTATGCTTCCTTGTCTAGCGAAGCTGCTAGGCGAGAAATTTTAATTTCACCCGTGATTTTCGACTTGGTTCACTACACGCAAGCTGAAATCTTTATAGAGTATCCTATCAAAGCAAACGAACAATTACAAGGAAATTTGGATTATTATTTAGAGAGTGCCACTCGTTTGTTGGTTGTGGAAGCAAAGCGGGAAGATTTGGATTATGGGATGACGCAATTGCTTGCCGAGTTAATTGCTTTGGAACAATGGCAGCAAGATAAGGAACAAACTGATTTTGTGGGGGCAGTAACCACAGGGAAAATTTGGGAGTTTGCTAAATTGAATCGGGAGAAACAACAAATCGAGCAAGGTTGGGAAAGCTATCGAGTGCCTGAAGATATTGACCCGTTAATGCGAATCTTGGTTCAAGCCTTATTGTAAGCTTGTCGAACTTTTGCCATCTAAAAAAACATATTCCATTTTGTCGAAAAGGCGAAGAGCAAGATGTTTCTGAGATTCGGCGAGTTATCAAACTGGAAAAGTATTTGGTAAAATTGAACCACAAAAGTGCAAACAAGTCAGGACTGGCTTATGCAGATTAATATATATTGAATTTCCAGATGATACCCAATCCGTACTGGCAAGCCCCGATAATGCAAGCGGGTCAGAACCCCCTGTTGTCCCCCTTGTAAAAGGGGACGGTTCGGGTTATGTTTGTGGTTTAGTAATATCGGATTTCGTATGAATTAGCGATGCGGTTAGGTTCGCTGCCAGATCGATTACCGCCAATTTTAGAACTGGGGTTGCGGGAATGGCGTGCAGATGCTCAATCGGGATTTTCTGGATTGGCGGATGTTTTGGAATTTTTGGCAAGCCTTCCCACCTTTGCTAAAACTCACAGAAATATAGAAAATTCGCCCTCCATCGCCCTAGGTTTGCTTGTGAGTTACGAAGACTGTTCGTCGGTAAACGTTAGGTTAAGTTGTTTAAAATCTCTTCCCCACAGGTATTGAGTCACTTTTTGGCCCATTTCTTTCTCTTCTTGCGGAGAACTTGGCAGTGGGAAACGCAAGGATTTATAGAGTAAAGTTCGATAAAGGTCGAATACGGATTCTATTAGTTCACCGTAGACGATCGCGACATCAATTGTCCAACGATAGCTCAAATACGCTGAAATTAAACTTACTGGTATCGCCCACAAAGCAAAAGGAGTCCAAACCAGAAACAGAACGCTCCACAGCCAAATTCTGGCACCGGTATTGAGTTGCGTTCTGGCTTCACTTAACTCAGTTTGAACGTTTTCAGGAAGCAACAACCAAAGACGTGGAAAACAGATAATTGCATCCAACCCATATTTGTTTTTCGGTTTTTCTTCGGCAGCACGTAGAATATTACCTAACTCAGTAGGCATAATATAATTAGGAATTCTACGTTTTTGTAAGTCTAACCGTACAAATTGGTCGCTTTCTTCTACAGTTAGTGCATTTTGAAAGTATTTTAATGCTAGTTGTTGGAATTTTGTTTGCAAATTTTTGATTCTTTTGTGTTGCCTGCGCAAGAAAAAAGACTTGAGCCAAAAGAGATATGGCGGCCAGTAGCCTTCTAAAAGACGCAAAACAAATAAATCGAACCGTTTGATGAGGAGAGCAGAAATAAGAATGACCAGCAACCAACCCACCAACAACGCCATTTGTGCCGCTTGGGAAGGTTGGGTCAGCCATGTTTCTAGGGAACGCCAGTCATTTCGCCAGATCCACGCCCCGAGTCCCCCTATCCAAAAAAGAAAAGCTGGGGTTAGTATCGTTGACACCCACTTTTGAGCGAGTTTGCTGCCTAGAGTTTCTAGAAATTTCGTTGGCATTCTAACAATTAAGCTCTTTCGAGAGGAACATTATGGGTGGGACAGTTGGGAATCGATTCCCCTTGTTCAGATAGATACCAGTCATAGTCACCGTAGGGACAACAATACCTAACCAAACCGCCTATTGGTGAGGGATTGCCTGGAAGAGGTTGATAGTTCCTTTCTACTTCTGGTGGATGGTCGTGTTCCAGAAATTTCTGCATCCATTGGCGCGTTGCCTCCTCAGAAGCTAGGATATCGCCGAGTTGGAACTCTATATCTGCCTGGTCTGCCTCGCTATCTTGAAGGCGCATCAGCAGATTGGCAATCTTCGCGTCTAGGTTGTTGGCTGCTTCTGGCTCTAATAGCTTTGACAGATAGGGACGAATCGAACGCGCAGCTTCAAAGATTTTTTCTGATTCTGGCATGGTTGGCTGTCTCCTCTTTATTTAAATTAAATGCCAGTGTAACCAAATGCTGCCCAATAAAAGGGATGGGCGAAATCGCGATTTTGGGGAGGGGTAAAACGAATGGACCGGTAAAGAGATCTTGCTGTTTCCGGGGTTATGCCAGTGGTGGCAGACTCGGAACAACAACTTTGGAAATAATCGATTTTTTCTTGATTGGTGGTGTCTCGCATCCACTGCTGTGCTTGCCGCAGGGCTTCGGGCGGATCGAGGTTTTGGCAGCGCCAGAGTTCGTAAAATCGTATCATGAGCATGGTTGTCTCTCGTTCGAGAACTGCCCAAAGAGAAGCGACCACACCAGCAATCCCAGCTTGCAGCATTCCCGTGGGTAGGCTGACTGCTTCATCGATAACCCGTCCCCCCGGTAACCCTGTTTCGCAAGCCGAGAGTACTGCCAAACGTGCCCCTGGCAAGCGCAGTGCAAACAAATCGTTGAGGGTCAAAAATTCGTTCCCTGCCATCGATAAGCCACTATTGAGGGGTTCTGCAAAGTTAGCATAACCGTGACAGGAAAAATGGTAGACAGTGTAGTCTGAGAGTACGCTCTTGACAGCTTCTCGGGTTGCCTGTTCGTGTGGAAAAACTTGATGGTTGGCAAAGGAAGTTACTGCTTCTCGAACTTCTAGCTCCGAATTGGGTAAATCTTTGTTTGGATTGCTGACTGCTAAGATGGAATCCGGTAGGGTTTTGGCGACTGTTTCTCTGGCTGAGGCGAGCGTACGGGCATTGGGAGCGTAAGTGAGGCAGAGTTCATCCAAAGCATAGCGCCGACCGCTGGGTTGGGTCGTATCTTCCGTCCAAGCAGCATGGAGGGGCAACAATCCGAATGCACCTGTGGGAATTAGGATTGCTTTTTGCATTTCTAGTTCTTTCAGACGATGGAGAATGGGTTGCATGACTGGCAACCACAATTGACCGGTAACGCGATCGAGTTCCTCCCACCACTTTTGCTGGTTATCTTTACGGTTATTGTAGGCACCAAACCATCCTGCTAGTTCTTTTTTTTCTTCCTCACCCAACAAGAGCATTCTCAAGTCCGCTAGCTGGAAAGCATCCAACCAAATGGGTTCGATGGTTGGTTCGGTGTTTGTAGAAGAAGTGCTGACAAGGAGAGCCAGACTTCCTTCATCAACTGCGATGAGATAGACGAGAGATTCGTGCGATTGCAAAGATCGCGAAATGTCATCCAGGGTGGGTGCAGCCAGAAAGTTTTCGTAGCCGGGAAGGGAGCGAATGCTTTCAATGGCTTCATCTAGCTTTTGTCGGGCTTGCAAAATCTGTTGGCGATTGGTTTCGGGTGTGACGTTCGGGGAATTGCTTGTCTGGTGCAAGCTAGCGATGCGGTTTTGGTCTTCCAATTGGCGCAACTGAGTGGCTGCTTGCTGGTAGCTATGGTAGAGTTCTGGCGCTAGCGTTTGAACTTGTTCTAAATTGGTTCGCTCGCGGGCGATTGTTTCGCTGGTTTGGCGCGCCCGCCCTTGCTCTACAGTCAAGACAGCTTCTGATAAGCGACTGGCACGGGCTAGGGCATAGGCAGCATGTCGGGGAAGGTCTTGTACCGTTGCTAGCTCTGCTTCCTTGCCCTTCAGGGAAAAAGAACGTCGATAGAGGTTTTCCGTAGCTTCTAGCGCCAGTCGGTAGGAAGTGCTGGCTTCTTCCCAACGCCGATCCTCAGTGTAGAGGTTACCTAAATTATAGGCTGTCGAGCGACAGTCAGCAGGAAACGTATCCGGTTGGTGAATTTCTAAAGCAGCTTGGTAGGCAGCAATGGCTTGCTCCAGGTTCTCGGCGCGCTCTCCCCGGATGCGATAGCGGTAGGCATTTGCTAAGTTATTTTGCGTCATTGCCCAATCTTGGGGAAAGGCACTGCGGGTACGCACTTGTAAAGCAGCTTCGAAGGCAGCAATGGCTTGCTCCAGGTTCTCGGCGCGCTCTCCCCGGATGCGATCGCTGTAGGCATTTGCTAAGTTATTTTGCGTCC
>NZ_LNDC01000054.1:2800-4941 GCF_001870905.1 Geitlerinema sp. PCC 9228 | reverse complement strand
CTGACCGGCTACCTCGCGCAACTGTTTCCCTTTTTTAATTTTGTGCGTGGGAAAATCTTCTTTAAAAGGCGATCGCTCCCGTACTGAATATACGCCATCCGGCAAATTCATCCAACCCAAATAGCTGTCTGGATGTTCCGCGATCGCTTGAACCCCTGTCGCATACTAGTTTTTTTTGCGAAAGATTTATTAGGTTATACCATTTCCTTAAAAGTTTGCAATAAATAATCGGGGTGTTTTGTAGGTGCGCTTCTCGAATCGTCCCTACAAGGGCAATTAGAAAATTCCAGCATTGTTTTTCAGAAATGCTGTTATACATGTCACAAAAACAAAACATAAGAGTTAGA
This sequence comes from Geitlerinema sp. PCC 9228, assembly GCF_001870905.1. Lineage (NCBI taxonomy): Bacteria > Bacillati > Cyanobacteriota > Cyanophyceae > Geitlerinematales > Geitlerinemataceae > Geitlerinema > Geitlerinema sp. PCC 9228. The sequence continues at coordinate 4,594 of NZ_LNDC01000054.1, read as the reverse complement.
ATAAATACCTTCTTCTGCTCAGGCTGGGACAGTAGCAGAAGTGTTGCGAGCTTGGTTTTTTGTGGGCATACCATAAAAAAAATAGGGTGCATTGACAAAAAGCACCCTATCTGAATCATGGAATTGTGAGGAGAGCTTCTCGTTTTTAGAGAGTAGAAATGTTTTGGAAGTCGTCTTCGGTGATGTTGGTGGCATCAACGCCAGTGAGACCAGCCATGGTATTGCCATTGAACGAAATCACCGTACCGCCTTCAGCTTGCGTGATGCTCAGGTCTTCAAACGTGACACCGTTGGGTTTGACGGGGAAATCGCTGGTGGGGAGAACCAGGGAATCGACGCCATCTTCAAAGTCAGTGATGATGTCAGGACCAGATACGTTTCGTAACAAGAAGCGGTCTTCTCCTGCGCCGCCAGTGAGGGTATCCTCTCCCAAATCGCCACTGAGGAGGTCGTCGCCGTCACCGCCGTTGATAATATCCGCTTGCTGACCGCCAAAGATGATGTCGTCGTCGTTGCCACCGCTAACAGTATCCTCTCCCACGTTGCCGTTGAGGATATCGTTGTCGTTGTCACCTTGGAGATTGTCATTTTGCTGGCCGCCGAACAGGATGTCGTCGCCGTCGCCGCCTTCTAGGTTGTCATCTCCTTGGTTGCCGTTGATGAGGTCGTTGCCGCCGTTGCCGCGAATTTGGTCGTTTCCTGCCCCAGCCGCGATCGCATCATCTTCATCGGAAGCGTTTACATCATCATCGGAGAGAGTGGTGGTAATGTCGTTGTCCTCTGGGATGCTTTCATCACCATCATCTGAGGGGGTTTCATCACCATCATCTGGGGTGTCGGCTTGCTCTTGGTCTTGGTCGGATTCGGTATTGGGATTTTCCGTGGGACCATCGCCAGTTTCCGAGTTTTCTCCGGTTTCTTCTTCTGCAGGTTCCACCTCAATTTCGATGGTCTTATCGAACAGAGAAAAGCGTTCTCCGTCAGAAGCATTCCAGCGAAATTCCAGAGTTCCTGCAAAGCCTTCGTCGGGTTCTACCACCAGCGAGTTGAGTTCGCTAGCGGAGATGGTTTGTTTGTCGTTGACTGGTTCGCCATCGAGGAACAAAGTACCATTTTCGGGCAAGTTTTTGATGCGAATGGCACCGAGTTCGGCACCTTCTGCATCGGAGAAGGCTTCTGCAAATACATCCTTACCTAGAGAAATTTGACCGTCGGCTGTTGTAGTTGCTTCTAGGTCAATGTGGTCGATGCTGGGAGGTGGTGTGGTGGTATTGCTACCGGGGTTGCGACTGTTGTCAGCAGTATCATCACCAGTGTTCTCGTCACCACTGCCTGCGGTATTGTCACCAGTGTCAGCAGTATCATCACCAGTGTTCTCGTCACCACTGCCTGCGGTATTGTCACCAGTGTCAGCAGTATCGTCACCGGTGTTTTCGTCACCACTGCCTGCGGTATTGTCACCAGTGTCAGCAGTATCGTCACCGGTGTTTTCGTCACCACTGCCTGCAGTATTGTCACCGGTGTTTTCGTCACCACTGCCTGCGGTACCGTCACCGGTGTTCTTGTCGCCACTGCCTGCGGTATCGTCGCCGGTGTTCTCGTCACCACTGCCGGCGGTATTGTCACCGGTGTCAGCGGTATCGTCGCCGGTGTTCTCGTCACCACTGCCGGCGGTATTGTCACCGGTGTTCTCGTCGCCAGTGCCAGTGCTGGTATCTAGGGTTAACTTGATTTCCTCGGAAGCGCTAGAGGTGTTGCCAACCCGATCGGTGGCTTGGGCAGTCAAGGTATAGT
>NZ_LNDC01000054.1:2542-2783 GCF_001870905.1 Geitlerinema sp. PCC 9228 | reverse complement strand
AGGGTGATGTTCCAGTTGCCATCTTGGTCGGCAGTGGTTTTCTCTACGCTTTGGCGGCCTTTTTGTAAGATTTCCACCTCTGCTCCGGGTTCGGCGGTACCGCTCAATGGACCGTTGGTGCTGCCGGAGGTGGTGATTTCGGGAGGATTGGGGGCCGTGGTATCTAGGGTTAACTTGATTTCCTCGGAAGCGCTAGAGGTGTTGCCAACCCGATCGGTGGCTTGGGCAGTCAAGGTATAGT
>NZ_LNDC01000054.1:0-2530 GCF_001870905.1 Geitlerinema sp. PCC 9228 | reverse complement strand
AGGGTGATGTTCCAGTTGCCATCTTGGTCGGCAGTGGTTTTCTCTACGCTTTGGCGGCCTTTTTGTAAGATTTCCACCTCTGCTTCGGGTTCGGCGGTACCGCTCAATGGACCGTTGGTGCTGCCGGAGGTGGTGATTTCGGGAGGATTGGGGGCGCTGAGATCGGCAGTTCGAGAGAGCTGGGTTGCAGCCGTGTTTTTGTTGCCTGCGGTATCTGTGGTTTGGTTGGCTACCACATCTACGGTGACCTTGTCATCAGCGGCGGGAGTCACATCAAAGGTGTAGGTGGTCGCATCTTCTTGGTTGAAGTTTTCGATGCTGCCGTTGTCTACAGTAATGTCTGAGGAGTCAAACCCACTGACCTGTTCGCTGAATTTAGCGGTGACGCTGAAGGTTCCCGCAACGGTGTCATTGGAGCTGGAGGTGAGGTTGAGGGTGGGAGCAATACCATCCACCAAAATATCGGTGGTGCTGTCTACACCCTCCAGGGTAAGGGTGGCATTGTTGTTGGTGGCATCTTGAATGGTAGCGTTGTTGTTAAGGGTTAGGTCCGTGCCCACTTTGATGCCGTTGGTGTCTTCGTGGCCGGAAGCAACCGTGTACCTGAAGGTGTGAGTAGTCGCAGAGGTGCCGTTGCCTACTAAAGTGGCATTGACAGTATCGCCGCTATCGAGAGTTAAGGGCAAAACAGCGCTGCCGCTTCCTTCATCGATGGTAACAGCTTCGCTGAAGGTGACTTCAAAGTTGAGGTTGCTGTCAATACCGTAAGTCTTGTCACTGGGTAGAGTGACATTGGTAACGGCGGGAATGACATCGAAAGTTTGAGTAGCTCCCTCTGTGGGTGTACCAACTTTGTTGGTAACAGCAAAGGTAACAGCAAAGTTAATATCGCTTAGTGCAGGAGCATCAATCTTAAGGGTTTTGTCTTGGGTGGCATCGGCGGCAATGTCGGCGGTGAGGAATAGAGAACCCGTGCTACCGTTGCTGATGGTTTGCGTTAGATTGGAGAAGGTGAGGCTATTTCCAGGGGGTACAGGAGTTTTTGTGCCCAAGGAAGTATCGTCGTCGTCACCGAGGATGGTATCGGTGGAGTAGACTAGTTGGAACTCGCTGATGTCGTCTATTTTGTAGGAGCCGTTCGGGGTAAAGGTAATGCTGTTTAGTTGGGCGTCGCCATCACTGGCAGCGAGGTTGAGTTGGTAGAGTGGATGGTCGCTTGTGCCTGCAAGGACCGTTGCCGGGTCAATGCTGTCGCTGGTGATGGTGACGTTAGGTCTTGGTAACCTGTCGAAAGTCATTATTGAAATCTCCTTGTTTTTTGCTTGTTTGGGCGCCATTTCAAGTGGTTAAGACCAACCTACATTCTCATAAGCCGCATTCCCCGTATCAACATCTTGGCTGGAAGATGTCTGTTTGAGGTATTCCCAGAGGATCGCTTGGGGAATAATTCCCTTGCTGCTTCTATCTGATAGATGGGGAATCATTTTCGCGACTTTCTCCTAAAGTTAAACAGCCATTCAACAGTAAGGCTTTTTTGGTCTTAATGGGGGAACGATTGCTGGAAACATATAGTCCGCGATCGCTTCTTTCCCCAGTGTGGCTTGCTCTTGGTGGGACGAAATAGCCTTTTCCGAAGAAAATTCTACTTTCAGATAACAGTTTATCCGTGTCCTTTGCGTGTGTCCTCAGTAAGAATACATAGGTTCTACAAGATTCCAAGAGACTTTTCAAGCCAGCTGTTGCTTGTCCGGATAGATACACCTATGAATTTTTGAAAGGGGAAAAGTTTTTCTTTGGAGAAACTATCTCATTTTGCTTGCTAACGATCGTTACCAACATCGGCCAAATAGCGTAGATTTTGTGGGCAGCGATCGCTTTTTTGCCAATTTTAGAGCAAATCCCCCTCAGGAACTGCTATTGATTTGCTCAAGTCGATGGAATTTATTGGGAATTTTTGGCAAAGAGAACGATATCAAAGCGTTATCGTGGATCCTTGACGCACAAGCGATCGCATTTATAGATATTTGTAGAGACTCAAGAAGCGATCGCTGGTGACACTATGTAGTTTTGCAAACATACCTGCAACCCACCCACCATCGAACCAACCTACATAAAGATAGATCCACATTTCCATCAGGGGATGATACCAAATCCGATGTGTACAAATCACATTTGAGTGGGAGGAGTGGGAGGAGTGGGAGGAGTGGGAGGAGTGGGAGGAGGGGGAGGAGTGGGAGGAGTGGGAGGAGTGGGAGGAGGGGGAGGAGTGGGAGGAGGGGGAGGAGACTGAAGAGGGGGAGGAGACTGAAGAGGGGGAAAACTACAAGAAGTTTTTGCTTTAGCCTGGGGGATTTATCGGGGTCTTCGCAGTACGGATTTGGTATGAAAAGCGATCGCACCCAAATGACGACCGCTTTCGATCTCTAGCAAAAACTGACTTCAGTTACTCCGTTCCTACAAAATCCACAAATGTCTGATAGTCGGCAGCCACGCAATCGGCATATTGAAACGCCACCTCCACCACAAACCG
>NZ_LNDC01000053.1 GCF_001870905.1 Geitlerinema sp. PCC 9228 | reverse complement strand
AGTTATGCACGAGCGCAATGCTCACAACTTCCCCTTGGACTTGGCTGCTACCGAACAAGTTGCTCCTTCCATCAAAGGCTAGGATATCTGTTCTCCTAAGCTGGGCTAGAGTTTAGGAACTGCAAAAGCGCTCTCCTGCGGGAGGGCGTTTTTTTATGGATAGGTGTTCGGGGGTTGACATTTTTCAGATAGCAAGTACAGTTCCAGAGCAATAGCTGCAGATTCGTCAAATCCAGAATAAGCGTCAGTAACTACTACGGTTGCATCTGGGGGATAGTGTTCCTGGATATCGTCTACAGCTACCCAGCGATCGCGTAATGCGTTATGCTGTTGCAAGAAGGCCAGGACTTCTTGATAGCGAATATACTGGAATTGATGAAGATGTTTGGGGTCTAGAAAAGGAGTAAATCCAACAATCCGTTTGGCGATATCGGGAGAGAACAACGGCAGTATAGCATCTAGGGAAAACAATTCTCGCCACGAGGAGGAAATCACCACGAAAACGTCTGGATGTTCGCGCAAGACGTTCTCAAAGTTGTGCAAGCAAGTGCGATCGAAGGATAAAATTTCGCTTTCTTCGATGGGGCGATCGAATTTTTTCTCTGGAACGAGAACGCCGTCAATGTCTAAAAATATCCACATTTTGGTTATCCCGTTTGTGGGAAGATGCAATTGGTCAAAAGATGGAGATACAGATTTACCTGCGAGGATGGCGCATGAAAAAATATTGAATGCTCGTTTGGGAGGAAATGGATTGGGGAGAATTAATAGGGCAAGAAGTAGTTTTTGGGATTCATCCCCATCGCGGTGACTTTGATGTGGTTTAAGATGGAGAACAAGCATTTGTTGTCCGTTACTATTATTATTGTATACGAACAAAAAGCGATCGCTACTTATCCGAAATCCACCATATCAAAACCACATTTGAAATCGTAGGGTGGGCATTGCCCACCCTACGAGCTAGTTTTTGGGATTCATCCCCATCGCGGTGACTTTGATGTGGTTTAAGATGGAGAACAAGCATTTGTTGTCCGTTACTATTA
>NZ_LNDC01000052.1:14026-54088 GCF_001870905.1 Geitlerinema sp. PCC 9228 | reverse complement strand
TACTATCGGCTCTTGGTCTAGCCACTACTACGGGAACCTGGCTGTTCCCAAGCCCCGTCGCTTTAGCGCGGGGTCAGTGACAATGCCAAATGACCCCTCGGTACGCCCCTACACCCAAACCCGCGGATAACAAACCGGGCGCTGGCGAAAAGTTTGGCGCAACCAACCCCACACGGCAACCAACCACTGTCTGGCATCGACGGTGGAAGAGCCCCGATAGCGACATAGCATGCCCATAGGCAAACGGGTAACGCCAATTTCCCCCTCAGGAAACGAATACAAATTGCGGCTTTTGGCCACCACATCGGCAGAGACAGGTTTTCCCAGCCAAACCAACGTCGCAATGACCGATTGACCGGCCAAACCGCTGAGGCTGTCAAGCATGGGACTGCCGCCGATGAGATACTGGCGGTCGATCCACAGTGGTGTTTCCCCTTGCCACACTTCTATACGCGATCGCCAAGTACCCCGTTCAAACCGTTCTCCCCGCGCCGAACGACCAAAACGGGTAATCTCCCATCCCAACCAAGTGGCTTCCGGTGCCAAGGCCACGCGCATATCTTGATGGTAGCGGGCACCGTTGAAAACAATGGTTTCCTGGGGCAACCATTCCAGGTGGGCATCCGCTTGTACGTGTAAATGTACCTGATGGCGCGCGATCGCTTCTTCGCTGCGATATACTTTGCTAGCGGCTGCCGTGGTAAACAAAACTTGGGCTTGCGGCTGTAACGTGAGTTCTTGGGATAAGCGATCGCCCCCGACCATGCCACCGGCTGTATGCAGGGCAACAGTATGGCACACCTGCGGACCTTCCGGGTAAAACGGACGTTGGATTTTTAAAGGGGCTTGGATGCGATCGCGTTGGATTTGCGTGGTTTGCTGGCGGTGGGTATAGGTAATTTCTAGACGCCCCAACCAGCTACTGGTAGCGCTCGCCGCAGACAATTCTTTATTCGTGGTTTCTGGGGTTGGTGGGTGGTACATCCAATCTTTTACCGCAATGGGGACAAAATTTTTCCGCTGCTATTTGTTGGGTACGAGAACGGCGTTCCCGTCGCTTTTCCAGTTCTTCAGCAAATCCCGAAGCCAGGATACCAGCCGGCAGGGCAAAAATGCCAATGCCCAAAACGGCTAAAGCTGCGCCCAAAACCTTACCAATGGGGGTAATGGGATAAACATCCCCGTAGCCGACCGTGGTCAGGGTAACTACCCCCCACCACATGGAAGCGGGAATGTTAGGGAATGCTTCTGGCTGGGCCTCGTGTTCTACAAAATAAATCAAACTGGAGGAAAACACCAGCAAAATGGAAATGGTAAAAAAGCTAATTACCAAATCTTCCCGTTTGGCTTTGAGAACCCGCGCCAATCCTTTGAGGGTTTGGGAGTAACGCCCCATTTTCAACAGTCGGAACAGGCGGAACAGGCGCAGGGCACGCAAAAACCGCAAGTCGGGGAACAACAGGGGAAGATAAAAAGGCGCGATCGCCAACAAATCGATTAACGCCAAGGGCGTGAAAATATAGTGAATTCTGCCCCAGATAGGGTGGGCAAATTGATGGTACAGGGTACAGGTCCAAACTCGTAAAATATATTCAATGGTAAAAACAGCAACAGAAAAAACTTCAAATCCTTTTAAAAAGCCATCGTAGCGTTGGGCGATGCTATCTACCGTTCCAACAATCACAAAGAAAATATTGAAACCAATTAATCCCATGAGAAAAATATCAAACCAGCGACTGGCTGGATGGTTGGATTGGTTGGTCTCTAACAGTTGAAAGATTTGCCGCTTGCGTCGAAAATACATAGTTACTTTTCCCAGCGAAAAATAGAAAGTAATGTTTGCTATATAGAAAAATCCCCTGTATTATTCTTGGTCCAGGGAGATATTAAATTTGATTTGTTGTTTTTGGGGTCGTATTTCGTGCCGCAGTTGTTCTTTATCTCCCCAAAAACAGTAGATACACAAGAAAAGACAAACAAGCAACCCAGCAGCGAATCGCGAACAACCAAGGGAGTCGTACCGGTCGAATCCTTCGTTCTTGTTTCCATTATTTGCCATAGAATGGAAAAAGTGGGATCTACCTGCCCAACGGCAGGCAGGGAAACGGCATGGCGAAGGATAAAAAACGCTTGGATGTGCTTTTGGTAGAGCGAAATTTCTGTTCGTCGCGACAGCAAGCCCAACGTTGCATTCGGGCTGGGGAGGTAAGGGTGGCTCGGGAAGTTGTCGATAAGCCAGGAACGGAGGTTCCCATCGCAGCAGAAATTCATGTCAAACCGCGATCGCTTTATGTTTCCCGCGGTGGCGAAAAACTAGCCGCGGCTTTGGAAGCTTTTCCCATTACCGTTGCCAATCGCGTGTGTTTGGATGGCGGTATTTCTACCGGTGGGTTTACTGATTGTTTGCTGCAAAATGGGGCGCGGCGAGTTTATGGTGTGGATGTGGGCTACGGTCAGGTTGATTGGAAATTGCGCAACGACCCCCGATTGGTATTGCGAGAACGGACCAACCTGCGCCACCTGACGGCAGAACAGCTTTACGCACCTGGGGCGGAATTTCCGGATTTGGGGGTAGCCGACCTCTCGTTTATTTCCCTGGTGAAAGTATTGCCGAGGCTGTGGGAACTGCTGCAGCCACCGCGGGATGTCATTTTGCTGGTGAAACCGCAGTTTGAAGTGGGGCGCGATCGCGTGGGGAAAAAAGGCGTGGTTCGGCATAGTGGCGACCGGGCAGCCGCGATCGCCCAAGTTATAGAGGCTGCCCGTGCGTTAGGATGGAACAGTCAAGGAGTTGTGCCTTCTCCCATTACCGGACCGGCGGGCAATTTTGAGTACCTGTTGTGGCTGAACCTGCGATCGCCAGCGAACCCCCTTGATTTTCAGCAATTGCAAGAAATCGCTGCTCTTGGCGCAACAACCACCAGTTCCCATAGCCAAAATTAGGTGGTTTTCCTTCCCCAAAAGGGTGAGCGCATGAATCGGGAGCTTGAAAGCCCTGACTTTTGAAAGCAGGGATGAAAAGCGACGCTGCTTCGACAGGCTCAGCACAAGTCGTCTGAGCGCTCGCCGCCGTCCCGTGCAGCTTGAGCCGCCGTCAAAAATGTGCTAGAATCCCGTTAAAAATACGTCCACCGGCAGGACGGAAACATGCTCGCTGAGGGTCCCTGTCACCGGAGATAGGCTAGCTCATAGCAAGTCTATCTAGGCACACCCAACGAAGCGAGAATCTCACGAATTCTATTTGTGAGAGTGCTAACAGTTAAGAAAGGGACACCAAGCTCTCAAAGCGCCTGCACGATTACCCCTGGTTCCAAGCCATGAATGATTTTTGGGCTAACGTTTCTCGCTACCCGCGTTACTTTATTACCATCGTTTTAGGGATTTTCTTTTCCTTTTTTGGTTGGTTAAAACCGCTGTTGAAAAATCCAGTGAGCGCGGTGGCGCTGGTGGGCTTTCTTGTATCCAGCTTCGTGTTTTTGTATTTTACCCTCGCGGCGATGCTGGGCTTGCACGAAGCACAACCACCGGCGTAACCAACTTCTGTTTCGTTCGTTTGCGTTTGTATCTTTTATACCTATGGCTACCAATCGTCGCGTTGCTCGCGTAGCTTCGCTTATCAAACAAGAAATCAGCCAAATGCTGCTCAACGACATCAAAGACGATCGCGTTGGGGCAGGAATGGTGAGTATTACCGCCGTAGATGTTTCCAAAGACCTGCAACATGCCAAGATTTTTGTGAGTATCTACGGAACCGAAGCAGCTCGGGAAGAAACCATGGCTGGGTTGAAAGCTGCTACGGGATTTGTGCGCAGCGAGTTGGGTCATCGCGTGCGTTTGCGCCGCACCCCCGAAGTTCGATTCATCGAAGACCGTTCCATCGAACGCGGTACCCAAGTCCTCTCCCTGATCGATCGTTTGCAAAGGGAGCGTCAGGAAAAAGAGCCGGTATCTGAGGGCTCAGATGCCGAAGCAAACAGCTCGGAATAAGCATAGCGTAGGGAATGGCAAGTTCTTCTCTTGTGGCGATCGATTCTCTGTCGTTAGCACAGCAGGTGGCTCAGATGGTGGTAGTACGCGCCTCGGGCCACCTGTTTGATGTGCAAATTGAATACCCCGCTTGGGAACCGCCCCAAGCTACGTTGCGTGAGTGGATTGGTGCATGGGGGGTTGGTGGCGTTATTTTGTTGGGGGGTACGGCAGCGGAAGTTTGGATGCGATCGCGGCAGTTGCAGTCTTGGAGCGAGATTCCCCTATTTGTAGCGGCGGATGTGGAAGAAGGGGTGGGGCAGCGGTTTGCCGGAGCAACTTGGTTTCCCCCACCCATGGCGATCGCGGAAATTGCCCGTCGGGATTTGTCAGCGGCGCGCCGCTATGCTTGGGAAATGGGGGAAATTACGGCCCGCCAGGCACAAGCGTTGGGTATCAACTGGATTTTGGCACCGGTGGTAGATGTAAACAACAATCCCCAAAATCCGGTGATTAACGTGCGAGCTTTCGGGGATACTCCCGAGGTGGTTGGCGAACTTACCCAAGCATTTATTCGCGGCAGCCAGCAACATTCGGTATTGAACGCGGCCAAGCATTTTCCCGGTCACGGAGATACGAGCGTGGATTCCCATCTCCATTTGCCGACGATTCCCCACAGCCAGCAACGGTGGCAGCAGGTGGAACGGGTGCCGTTTGCCAGGGCGATCGCGGCTGGGGTGGATGCGGTAATGAGCGCTCACTTACGGATGCCAGCATTTGACGATCGCCTTCCCGCTACCCTGTCACCAGCGATTCTCACGGGGCAACTGCGCCAGCAAATGGGATTTTCTGGGTTGATTGTTACCGATGCGTTGGTGATGGGGGCGATCGCCAATGCTTACACGCCAGCTACGGCGGCGGTCATGGCGGTGGAAGCTGGTGCCGATATTTTGCTGATGCCCAGCGACCCCAAAGCCACAATTGAGGCGGTGGTGGAGGCGGTAGAGGCAGGTAGAATTTCCCGAGAGCGAATTCGGGCGTCGGTGGCACGGATTTGGCAAGCCAAAAGCAAAATTGCCAGTTCCTGTTGGCAGCATGGGGGCGATCCTATCCCCGATCTGCCGGCAACGTTCCATCCCAGTGCCCAATCGTTGCTGGTAGCTTCTAGCAGCCAATGGGGAAATGGGCAACTACCACCTGCCGGAGAACAGCAAACTCCCTGCAATGTCATTGTGGTGGATGAATTGCTGCGGGAAGAGGCGTTAAAAGGGCATCCCCCGGCGATCGCGGTTCCCTGGGAAAAGGGATATCAACTGCGACTGTGCGATCGCTTTACCCCCAGCGTGGCATATTGGGAACTGAAAGGACCGGTGTTGGTGCAGTTGTTTGCCCGGGGCCACCCTTTTCGCGGGGTGGCAGGTATGGCCCCGGAGGTGGATGTTTGGCTGCGGCAATTGCTTGACCGACGGCAACTGCAAGCTTTGGTTATTTATGGTAGCCCCTACCTACGCGATCGCTGGTTTGAAATTTTGCCCGAGGAGACAGTGGGTTTGTTTAGCTTTGGGCAGATGCAGGCAGCACAGGCTTGCTTGATGGAGAAAATTTTTGCTTGATGGGATTTTTAGCTTATTTTTGCCTGTTTTTGCCGAAATTTTACCGATAAATTCATATAAAATCCCAATTGTTTCTAGAGATGACATTAAAACATCAAAAGGAAACAAAAGTTAACACAATCTTAATGTCACGAACTTTTTTTTGGGGTCACAATGAAAATAGTTCAGTATATGTAGCTACAAAAAGCTCTCAAAGCCAAACCAACAAAGCTTGCTTGCGAGCATGCTGTTTTCTGGGAGTATCCCTCAACTGTCGCGTAATTGTCGCGTAATCGATCGCAGTGGCGTCAGCACCCCCGGTTGAAGCACGGGGGCTTCATGCCTCCAGCTTCAGGTAGCTGACCAGCCTCAGCCCTTGGGGGCTACGTTTTTAGAGTCATGGTACCTACAAATGCTTTCGGTGTTGGTCACCCTGCTGTTAACGGTTAAACCGCCCTACCAGGGGTCAGGCAGTGACGTTAGCTCAACCAGCCCGAAAAACATAGGCGAGGAAAACATGAGCCGGTGCCGGGGAGGCGATTCCGGCTAGAACCCCGAAAGAGCGGAAACTGCACCTCTTTTCGCTCTCGGTGGGGGTGGGGAAGGTGACTAAAGTCGCCGTTCGTTTTTCCTCCCGGCGCTAAAGCGACAGTGCTTGCAAACGTATCGAAGATTTTCCGTGAAAGGCAGTAGATTTTATGACTATTACCACCATTCCTAGCAACACTTACAAAAACGTTCACTACTCTATTGACGCCATCAAGGAGGAAGCTCGCAGTCTCGTTTATCAGGGCAAAGTTAGCCGCCAGCAGCCCATCTACACCCTTTGTCAGTTCATTCCGCCTCGGGAATGGGCTTTCGTGGAATGCGAACTAGAAGAGTGCGATTATTTGCTGCGCGATCGCATTGCTGATTTACTGGGACACGAAGAGTGGGAAAACGACTGACAAAAATCAAGAAAGACAACGGAAATTTAGCAAACTTATAACAACCACCGGCGAGGTTCGTGCCTGCACCGGTGGTTTGTTTTTTTGGCAAGCGATCGCGTTGGGTTGGCGAAACTTAGAATCTCCTCGCAAATCCGTTCAAAAAATGCCCGAAATGCGAGTTCGCAAATCTTCTTACTAGAGAGACCATCTTGGAATGACCCCTACCCACAATTTCGGTGGTTTCAAAAAACGGATGTGGTGCCACCGCTAATACGAAATCCGATATTGCTAAACCACAAACATAACCCGAACTGTCCCCCGCAGGCTCGGGGGACTACAGTGGGGAGGTGACCCGGTTGTACGATTGGGTCTTGCCAGTACGGATTTGGTATAACAGGTTCGTGGCATGAAGCATGGCCACCGCGATCGCCTTATTCCGCTTCGTTGTCGCTGCGACTTTTTGCCAATTCTTCCCGCAAAGCCGCAATTTCAGCGGTGAGTTCCTGCAATTCCCCTTGCAGGGTATCGCCTTCGGTTTTGGAGCTGGTGGGGGTCAAACTGGAACTAGGAGAAGTTTCTCCACTGGAACCATTTTGAGAATCCGATGGCTGGTTAAGAACCGAATCGACAAAATTGCGAGCTTCGGTTTCTGTTTCTTCTCCTTTTTTCTCCCATTCTTGGGTCAACCCTTCCCAGTCGGTTTGGAGTTTGTGCAGGTTTTCATCCCACTTTTGGGAATCTTGCAGGCTTTCTACAAAAGAAGCCGTTGCTCCCAAAGTGACGCGAAATCCTTGCTGAACGAACGAAAACAAATTATCAGTACTCATGAGAAATTCCGTAAACAGCAACCAAAGCAATACCGCACTGCCCTATGCCTACGAGATAGCCAGCTATTTAGCCTTGGTATGTGGGAACCGGAAATTGTGGCTATCGTAGAAGCAGCGATGGGGATTCCCACTGGATTTATTCTATCTATTGAAGCCGGCGGCGGTCATGTCGAAGGGGGGAGATTTTGCGATCGCGTTGGGGATAGTACCGGTGGAGGTGCCATTCATTTTTTCATGAAAATTTACCGCATGAATCGGGAGCTTGAAAGCCCCGACTTTTCACGCGCAGGGAGAAAAAGCGACCCGTGCGGCTTGAGCCGCCGTTAAAATCAAGACAGACCAGTCAAATTTGTCCCCACTATGGTGTCCATACGGAGAAAAAACCGCTTTCTCAAAGAACTCCTTGCAGCGATCGAACCCATCGAGACGTGGCTGGCAGCAGCACAAGTGGTTTGGAATCGAGGTGTCACAAGTACGTCCATAATGGGGCGGAAAAATGCTCGTTGAGGGTTCCTGTTGCCGGGGATGGACTAGTAGTTCATAGCGAATCTCTTCACAGGCACACCCAATGAAGCGAGCATCTCACCAGTTCTATTCGTGAGAGGGTCAAAGGATGGAAACTGCCCGCATTGCCTGCTTTCCCAGGAATATGGGCGATCGCAGAGATTTCGCACAGTGGTAAAATCAAAACAGTGGCTGGGTTTCCATCTTGTCAGCCCCCCCAGCTGAAGCACGGGGGCTTCATGCCTCCAGCTTCAGGTAGCCGATCGGCCCTTCGCCCTTTGGGGCTAGGTTTTTCAGGTCATGGTACCTACAAATGCTTTCGGTGTTGGTCACCCTGCTGTTAACGGTTAAACCGCCCTACCAGGGGTCAGGCCGTGCCGTTCGCTCGACCAGCCCGAAAAACATAGGCGAGGAAACCATGACCCGGTGCCGGGGAGGCGATTCCGGCTAGAACCCCGAAAGAGCGGAAACTGCACCTCTTTTCGCTATCAGTGGGCGTGGGGAAGGCGACTTTAGTCACCGTTTGAAGATTTTCCGTGAAAACTTTCTCCCAAGAAACTGGTCAACCTGCGGACTCATAGGGCAAAATAGCGATGCACTGGCTCGCTAGTCGTTCTTGCTACTCGTTTGTATACCCATCTCGGACAAAACATGGACTCCCAAACACTAATTTCCATTGACAACCAACATATCTCCGTGCGTCAGGCACTACAGTACCTCAATGCCACTGGGGAATTGCCGCAGGTAATCCGGAAAATTTTGCGCCAGCATGTGGTTTCGCAAGCCCTTGCCGACCGCGATGACCTGCAATTGGATGCCCAGCAAGTAGAACAAGCCATTATCAATTTTCGTTTGAAAAACCAACTTGTGGATCCGCAACGGTTCGAACAGTGGCTGCAAAAGCAACGCACTACTTACGAACGGTTTCGCCAACAGGTGGCGGAAAGCCTCAAAATTGCGCGGTTCAAGCAAGAAGTCACCGCCTCGGATGTGGAAGAAATTTTCGAGCAAAACAAATCCCTGTTCGAGCAAGTGGTGATTTCGCGGATTGTGGTTTCCGAGAAGGATTTTGCCGAGCAGCTCAAACAGCAGTTACAGGAAAATCCCGACAATTTCGTTTCTCTGGTGAAAGAACACTCCATTGCCAGAGACCGCAACCGCTACGGCATGCTGGGTCCGGTCCCTGTGGGGCAACTACCCAAAGCCATTCAAGAAGTGGTCCAAGACCGGGAAATTGGCGAAATTTTGGGACCAGTAGAATACGAAAACAACTATCAAATTTTCCGCATTGAAGATACCATTGCTGCTTCTCTTAGCGGCGAGTTAAAGCAACAACTTCAGGAGCAAGCTTTTGAAAGGTGGTGGCAGCAACAGTTGCAGGAGACGAAGATTACCTTGCATCTAGACGGCAGCACCCAAGAAGGCGTACCTACTGACGATCCGCCGGTTTCCGAGGTTGAGGACCCCTCCAACAGTCCCAGCTAGCCGTTCCGCTAGCGAGCCTCCTTGCTCCCCCGTTCCGCATCCATACCTGTTCGGGTCGTTCCATTTGGGGAACTTCGCCGTTTTCACCGAAAGCTGTCGGAGAAGGCTCTTGGCTGTTTTCTCCGGCACTTTTTGGGGGGATTTGTGGTTTTTGATCCCCACCGAATACCAACCTTGTGCTGAGCTTGTCGAAGCAGACGAACGACCAATGGCTTACGAACCCCTCCACCACAAATACCGACCCCAAAGTTTTGGGGATTTGGTCGGTCAGGAAGCGATCGCTCAGACCTTGACCAATGCCATCCGGCAAAGCCGGATCGCACCGGCGTATTTGTTTTCCGGACCGCGGGGAACGGGGAAAACCTCCAGTGCCAGAATTTTAGCCAAATCCCTCAACTGTCAAAAAAGTTCGCAGCCGACGCATCAACCCTGCGGCACTTGTGAGGTTTGTCGGGCCATTGCCAGTGGTTCGGCGTTGGATATTGTGGAAGTGGATGCCGCCAGCAACACCGGGGTTGACAACGTCCGCGAACTGATCGAAAGAGCTCAGCTGACACCAGTGCAGTGTCGATACAAGGTTTATATCATCGACGAATGCCTGCCGGGGGATGTCCGCATCCGCACCCGCCACGGTGACGTACCCATTGAAGATTCTAATTTAAAAAATCGGGAAGTTCTTAGTTACAACGAGCGTACCCAAGATTGGGAATACAAAAAAGTTTTGCGTTGGTTGGAACGGGGAATTAAAGAAACATTTCTTGTGGAAACCGATGCGTTTTCCCTGCGTTGTACGGGGAAACATTTGATTGGAACCAGAAACGGCTGGCTACCTGCTAAAGATATCCAAGCCGGCATGCAAATTTTGGCACCGAAAACCAGCGATCGCGGCCCCATTTCCACGGACTTTGCCACCGTGCGATCGCTACAAAAACAAGCTCCCACCCCCGTCTACGACCTAGAAGTAGCAGACAACCATAACTTTGTCGCCAATGGCTTGCTGGTACACAACTGCCACATGCTTAGCGTGCCAGCTTTCAACGCCCTGTTAAAAACCCTCGAAGAACCCCCAGCTCACGTGGTATTTGTGCTGGCAACCACCAACCCCGAACGGGTACTGCCCACCATTGTTTCCCGCTGCCACCGGTTTGACTTCCGCCGTATTCCCCTAGAAAGCATGGTAGAACACCTGCGTACCATTGCCGAAAAAGAACAAATCCAAATCGCCGACGAAGCCATTCGTTTGGTTGCCCAAGTCTCCCAAGGGGGATTGCGGGATGCGGAAAGCTTGCTGGACCAGCTCAGCCTCCTGGCTGGGGAAATCGACACCGACCGAGTCTGGGATTTGGTGGGGGCAGTACCGGAGCGGGATTTGCTGGCTTTGATGCAAGCCATTCTCTCCACCCAAACCCAAACCATTCTGGAATGCTGCCGCCGTTTGATGGATTTGGGGCGGGAACCGCTGACAATTTTACAGAACCTCACCGCTTTCTATCGGGATTTGCTGGTAGCCAAAACATCTCCCGAAAGCCGGGATTTGGTGCCCTATACCGACAGCACTTGGGAACAATTGTGCCAGTTGGCTCAAAACGTAGATGTGGCGACGTTGCTGAACTGCCAAAGCCACCTGCAAAAAGCAGAAACGCAGTTAAAAAATACCACCCAGCCGCGTTTGTGGTTGGAAGTGACCCTGCTGCAGCTGCTACCAGCCGCCAGCCGCGAACCAGCTTCCCCACCAGTAGCCGCGTCTTCACCACCAGCCAAGGCAACGCCAGCCCCTGCCCAACAGGAACATCGCAACGGGGCGAAACAAGCAGCGAAGGAACCCGCCAATGGCAGTGCCACCCCCAAGCCGCAGCCGTCACCGCCGGTAGAACCACCAGCTGTACAATCGGAACCTCCACCGCCAGCAACGCCAGCTACGGAACCAATGGCCAAGGAGGAGACCCAAGAGACAGCAGCAGAAACAAAGGAGACGGAAAGTATTGATTTGCCCGGTTTGTGGCAGCAAATTCTCGATGGCTTGAGCAAGCGAGCAACCCGGGAGTTGCTACGCCAGCAATGCCGCTTGCTATCGTTTTCGCCGCAGGAAAGAACAGCGGTGGTGGGGGTAAATTCCAAAGGGTTGCTTAAAGTGGCTCAGCGGAAGCTATCGGAGTTGGAAAGTGCTTTTTCCCAAATTCAGGGGGAGAAAATCCGCATTAGTCTGGAGGTGATTTCTCCGCAAAGTCGGGAAACGGGCAAAAAAGCCACCGGTTCTGGTTCTTCCTCCAGTGCTGCTGCCGGTCGTGGAGGAGCTGCGGCTGCCCAACAACCCAGCCAACCAGCTACCAGTCGTAGCCATAATGGTCACCAGGCAGCCCCACCAACAGCAAAAAGTTCCCCGACACCCCAGCAGACTAGCAAGTCAGAGGCGGGGAACCAGCAACAGCAAGATTCACCATCGGAGGCGGTGGTGCCGTCGAATCCGGCTACTGATAATAGTTATGAGGGAACGGAGGAACTTGCGATCGCGGCGGAACGTCTGGCGAATTTCTTCGATGGCGTTATTGTCGATAGTTCGCAAGAACCGGAACTGCCATCCAACACCAATGCGATGCCAGAAGATGCGATCGAATAATCCCTCCATTTGGTTTGGGGAAAGGATGGCCGAGCTATCCTTCCACCGTTCCCAAATGTTCCGTTTTTACCCATTTCAAACGTTTGGGGCGTACGGCCAAACGAGCCGTGGTGCCAGCCATAACCAAAAACCAGTGCAGCATGTATAGGGTTCCCTGCAGGGCTTTACCCAAGGAAACAAAAGCCGATTCTGCTGGGAATTTCCCCAAACAATGGCGGCAGTTCTGGGTTTTCCGCAGTCCCATATACATGCTCAGAACCGTCATGCTGACCGTTAATCCGGTGATGGGGGCGTACAGGGGGAATCGACCTAAAGTGAGTGACATCAGCAAATCCGGTACGGAAGCCATGGGCAGCAAATACTGCAGCAAGCAAAAGAGAAAGGCATCAAAGCGTTTTTTCAGGGGCAAGCGATCGCTACATAGAGGACGCCAGTAGTCCAAATAGCGCTGGTAGCCTCCTTCTGCCCAGCGATTGCGTTGGTGCCATAGGGAGGGAAAATTGGTAACCCCTTCTTCTGCCACAGTGGTGTACATAAGGCATTCAATCTCCCATCCATCCAGATGCAAGCGGAAGGTGAGGTCGAGGTCGTCGGTGATGGTGGCTTCATTAAACCCGCCGCAGCGTTCCAAAGCTCGGCGACGGATCAACTGACCGTTGCCCCGCAGCTCGCCAATTCCACCGGTAGCAGCCCGCAACTGCTGAAAGTAGGCGTCGAAAATCATTTCGGTGGCTTGTCCGCGGGTCCAAAAGTTGACGTTGGCGTTGGCAATAACCTTCCGCAACTGGATGGCACCCACTTCTGGCCGGTCAAAAGTCGGCATCACCCGCCTCATGACTTCCGGCGTTACCCGGGCATCGGCATCAAAGACAGCGATAATCTCACCTTTGGTCAAAGGCAATACTTGATTGAGTGCCCCCGATTTGCCACCCCCAGCTCCCGGCGAACGGCGAAACAGGCGTACTTGTTTGTATCTTTGTGCCAGCTGCTCGATCGCGGCAGCGGTGCCGTCGGTGCTGCTATCGTCGATGGCCCAAATTTCGTATTGGTCTTCGGGATAGTCGAGATGGCACAAGGATTCTAGCAATTTGCCGATGACGCTAGCTTCGTTTTTGGCTGGAATGAGGATAGAAATGAAAGGAAAATCTTGTTCTTCTGTGCTTCTTGTTGCCGACGGCGTGCCGCTAACCTGAGAAGATACTTGTGAAACCACAAACAAGCGTACGGCTTGCACCCCAAGCATGGCAGTGACAGCTAATATAAGCCAGGGAGTCCAAGGAAGTAAGTGCAAAAACACCGTTCCTCCCCAGACAAAAGTAAGCACTACCGCTGCTTTGCGCCGCCGACCACGATACCCCCGATAGGGTACTTCGTCGCTGGTTTGGGTTTCCCATTCGCTAGTAAGGACCGAGTTTAGGGGCTTGAGTTCGCAGTAAGCAGAATCTCTTTCAGCCCAAAAATTCAATGACATAAGCAATCGATACGATTCATCTATATCGAACGTCGAGCCCTGGTGCAGAAACCAGGTTAATTATCAAGATACCTTGCTTCTAGCGAAATGTACGAACATCTACGGCGAGCTTTTCCCCTAAATACAATAATTTCTCTGCCAGTATTGCCGAAATTTGGGTATTGTTGCTGGGGAATTTGCTGGTGGGGTGGGGGGAGACGCTGCAGGTTAGGGGGCAGTAGGCAGCGATCGCTTCGGCATTGCTTTGGGTGGGTTGGGATGCTTCCTCCACCTCGGGCGAAGTCAGGAAACGGCGGTGCAACCAGGCAAAATAAATTTCCTGCGATCGCGATAGATCCAAATACAGCTGCAAGCTCTCACCCAGGTCGATGAGCTGTTCGAGTCGCTCGATTTGTTCGATGGCGGCTTCGGCATCCTGCTGCCAAGTTTGCGGTTCGTCAAAAACGATTAAATCCCACAGCCGCTGCTGGATAATGGTCTCCAAGGTCTGCTTCACCTGGGGAATCTCCAACTGGCAGTGCAAATTTTGTGCCTCTTGGGCGATCGCTTCTAACTCCGCCAAAAACGTACGTTCGTCCTCTCCCCGTTCCCGAGCCGTATTGAGCTGGCTAGCGGCTTCCACCGCTCGATTGCTCAAAGCAATTTCCGCCGCCACTTGTAATTCCTTCGGAACTGGCAACCCATCCCGGTGAAACGCTACCAAAACACCAAAATTATCCCGATACACCTGAGCGTAAAGATTATCCAATCGAGACAGAGTTTCTTGATTTAACCAGGCCATAATCCGATGGCGTTCCTGGGCAAAAATATCCTGCAAGCCAAAGAAATAGCCATCAAAATGCTCGTTCATCGCCAAAATCACCTGGGCGGTACTGGCTTGCTGCATCACCCGGAATAAATGGCTTTTTAGCTGGCTGTAGGAAAGGCGGCTGGTAAAGGGTTTGATACAGCAGTGAAAGTCCCATCCTCCCAAATGCAAAACCGCAAACACCAAATGGGAACTTTCTGCCGTCACCTGGGAAACCAACTGTAGCTGCCCCACCGCCAAGTGCAAAGACCCCATCCGCTGTCTTTGATAGTCTAGTTGGTGAACCCGATAGCAATACAAACGATCTTCTTCCGCGTAACTATCGAATAAGGAACTAATGGCATAGTGAGCCGCCACTTGCTCCAACTCAATTTTAGAAGGAGCTACTAACTTTTGATAAACCACCGCTCCATTGCCAAACTCCTCCACGTTGCTGGGGGCAGCCTCCAACTGGCGGACAAATTCCGGTTCTAACTGCACACCAGTTACCTCTCCCGCCAGTTCCATCACCCGCATGGCATAGCGGAGAATTTGCACCCCTTCCGGACGGGAAATTTCATCGAAAAACCAGCCGCAACTGGTAAACATGAGCAATGTATGCCGCTGCATCTCCAACAAACGCAAGGCATCTACTTGTTCGGACTGGGTTAGGGGATGGGATTGGTGCTGTTTGAGGAAGGCTGCCACTGGTTCCGGACGGCGGTCTAAAATGACTTGAATGTACTCATCCCGGGCCCGATCGGGGTCTTGTAAGTAGCGACGCCCCGCTTCTACGTAAACTTCCCGGGCGCGATCGCGCAGCCAATTGAGGACATCCCGCAAAGGCCGCCGCCATTGTTGCTGCCAGTCGCCGCCCCCACCGCAGCCGCAGTCATCCTGCCAGCGATCGACACCGTGGGAACAACTCCAAGCAGTCACGGGTTTGAGTTCCACTTCCCAGGTGGGTGGGTAGAGACTCAGGTAGCGAGCGTAGTTGGTTACCGACCAGCCTTGTTTGGCAAATTCGTAAGCAAAGGCGTACGCAATGCATTTCTCGCCGCCTTTTTTGTGATGTCCGAATGTTTCTCCGTCGGTGGCTACGGAAATAATTTGTGCCGGCCGGCGATCGCCCTGAATGGCTGCCCCAATGCGACCGGTGAGGTTGTGGGAACTTTTGAGAATATCGTTAAACCCAGTGTCTCGGGAAATTGGACCGTCATAGAAAAAGATATCGATATACCGCCGGGAAGTTTCCTCGGTGGTAGGTGGGTCAAGATAGCAGCGATAGGGGCGGGTGGGGTCGATTTGGCCACCGCCCACTTCCTGCCACTCGGGTTCCGGTTCTGCTGCGGTGGGTAGGGGTCGGCAACGCTGAGCTTGGGAAGGGGCCAAAATGGTAAAGCGGATGCCTTCGTTGTAAAGCACTTCTAGGGTGGCTTTGTCTACCCCTGTTTCTGCCAGCCACATGCCTTCCGGTTCCCGCCCGAATCGATGGCGAAAATCGGCTTTGCCCCAGCGGACCTGGGTGTATTTGTCCCTTTCTGTGGCGAGGGGCATGATAATGTGGTTGTACACTTGAGCGATCGCGTTGCCGTGACCCCCTAACCGTTCGGCACTGCGGCGATCGCCTTCGATGATTCGCTGGTAGGTTTCCCCATCCCGTTCCTGCAGCCAGCTCATTAAGGTGGGACCGATATTAAAGCTGAGGTATTCAAAGTTATTGACAATCTCGATTACCTGTCCCTGTTCGTTGAGAATACGAGCAAAGGCATTGGGACGGTAGCATTCGTAAAGGATTCGTTCGTTCCAGTCGTGGAAGGGGTCCGCACTAGGTTGGCGTTCGATGGCTTCTAAGTAAGGATTTTCCCGGGGGGGTTGGTAAAAATGCCCGTGCAAGGTGACGTACACCCCGGTGGCAGTGGGTACGGGATGGTGCTGGCTGGGGCTGTTTTCCAATTGCGTGGCAAGGCTAGAGGAAGCGTCCGCAGAGGGGACATTCGTGACTGTTTCTAAAGTCGATGCCTCTAACTTTTTTGATGTGGCGTCATAAGTAGAAGTCATATAAGCATTCCTAGGTGGTAAAAAGCAGCTATGGACAATTGGGCGCGATCGCCTATGCCGGCTGGGGTGGGTAGCAAATTGTTCGGAAATTGGCTATTGGGGGGTTCTGCCACCGAAGCAGCCATCGCGCCTGGGGTGGAAACCAGAATTTTGCTAGCGGTTAACAAAAGAGCAAACTTGACGAACCTGCGGCGCTGCCAGCTATATGGCAAGATAGCAGATTTGTGGGATTTATGCAGTTTGGTGTCGGTAGGGGCGTTGGTTCCTACCATTGTCGGCGATTGCCCCCCATTGACCGCCGCGATCGCTACCAACAGCCATTCCCTTGGTTTCCCGTGCTTGGGCGATCCCCACACTTGTATAAAAAAAAATTAAATATTTTCAAGAAATTAACGATCCCCGACGAGTGATAGGATCGGGGACAGCTTGGCGGTAGAAACGGAAAATTTTCGTTATGGATTTAGCACGACAACTGCGAACCCTCTTAGAACGTCCGGAAATTATTGTTTTGCCTGGCGTTTACGACTGTCTCGGTGCCAAACTGGTGGAACAACTGGGCTTTGAGGTGGTGTTTACCAGCGGCTTTGGCATTTCTGCTTCTACCTTGGGCATGCCGGATGTGGGGTTGCTGACCGCCACAGAGACATTATACAGCGTCGATCGCATTGCCAGCACCGTTAACATTCCTTTGGTTGCCGACCTGGATACTGGTTACGGCAATCCCGTCAATGTCATTCGCACGGTAACAGATGCCATACGTTCCGGTGTGACTGGCATTATCCTAGAGGACCAGCAATGGCCCAAAAAATGCGGTCATTTCCAAGGCAAACAAGTGATTTCCATGGAGGAACACGTGGAGAAAATTAAAGCTGCCGCACACGCACGCGACGATGGCGATTTGGTGATTATTGCTCGCACCGATGCCCGGGCTTCCGAGGGGTTGCAGGCAGCGATTCGACGCAGCCAATCTTACTACGAAGCCGGTGCCGATGTCTTGTTTGTGGAAGCTCCCCAATCTGTGGAAGAATTGCAAGCGATCGCAGCTGCTTTTCCCGACGTTCCCTTATTTGTCAATGCCATCGAAGGCGGCAAAACCCCGGTTTTATCCAGCCAACAGTTGCAAGATATGGGATTTGATATTGTCGTGTATCCCCTGGCGGGTTTGTTTGCTGCCACGCAAGCGATGAAAAGCTGTTTCCAGCATTTAAAAGAGAACGGAACCACAGTGGGTTGGGAAAATCCCTTAGATTTTCAAGAATTCGAGAAGCTCATCGATGTTCCCCACTATCGGGAGCTGGAAAGTAAGTTTGCTGCCGATGAAGATAACAGCGAGCAAGAATAGCTACCAACACGGCTAGGGAATCTGGCGTGCCAACTCAACCCAGCGGGCAATGCCTTTGCGAGTGGGTCGGCCGCTAGCAGAAAAAGTCCAAATATCCCGTTTGTGTTGTTCGCCGTAGCTAATGTGAATCGGGCGATCGCTTCCGTAGTAATACAGAGAATCAAAGGGCAGTTGCTCTGTCAAAATCCATGCCACTACCCCATCGCTGCTGGTATTTTGAATTAGAAAATCGCAAGCTGCCCCCAGGCGATCGCAGAAATAATTGCCCTTGCGATTGCGATCGCAAGCCATATGCTGGTCGATTCGCGGGGCAATGCGACCGTTTTTTACCCCAGTTACCGGGTCGCGGCGTTCCAGATAGCGTTTTAAATCCGCCGAGCAAAATCCATAAGTGAGCTGAAAATTGTCTTTGCCAAAGCGATCGACGATCGGATCGATAATATTTTGATGCAGTGCCACCAAGGCTGGTATGGTTTCTTCCCAGTTTTGCGGATAAGGGTCAATGGCTTCTTGGTATTTTTGATAGGTTTGCGTACAAGTGCAAAACGCTTCTAAGGTAAAATATTTCCCCAGTGCCACAGATGCAGGTTCTGAAGGTACCGACATGGCGATCGCTCCCTAGAAAAATTTCCCCCAAGCTCCCATACCTTTATTTTCCCACATTCCCACTATCTGAAAAATCCCTTTAAAATACAAAAAGCAACGAAGCACAAGAGGCGGCTATGGAATGGAAAGATATACGGGGGAATTGGGTGCTCGCACCACCTCAACCAAACCAACCCAAAGGCATTATCCATTTTTTAGGGGGAGCATTTATTGCTGCGGCTCCCAACGAAACCTATAAATTTCTGCTGGAAGAACTCGCCCAAGCTGGGTATGTGGTCATTGCCACGTCTTTTCTCATATCCTACGACCATCGCGATATTGCCCAAGAAATCTACACCAAATACAATCTCGCCATGGAAGAGTTGCGCCGAACCAACCTGCTACGCCGGCGTTACGTACCCATTTATGGCATTGGGCACAGCTTGGGGTGCAAGATGCACCTAATGCTGAATAGTATGTTTTCTGTGGAGCGAGATGGTAATATTTTCCTGGCCTACAACAACTACTCCGCCAAAAAATCGATTCCCAATCTCGATGTCTTGTTAGACCAAATTTCCCCCTTTGTAGAATCTTTTATTGACTTGGATTTGGAATTCACTCCTTCCCCAGAAGCCACCTTAGAGTTGGTCAGGGATCGGTATCGGGTCAAACGTAATTTCTTGGTAAAGTTTCAAAACGACGATATTGACGAAACTATGCGTTTGAAACCCATTTTGCAAGAGAAATTTCCCCATCTATTCGCCATTCAAATGCTACCGGGCAATCACTTAACCCCTCTGGGGCAAAACTTGCAATGGCCGGTGTCTGAGGAATTTTCCCCATTGGATGCCTTGGGACAGTGGGTCAAGCAAAATTTATATAAGGATTTTTATCGGTTGCGGGATGAAATCTTGTTGTGGTTGGACCCGGCGCGATCGCTCACGCGAAGCTAGCGGGCAGGCACCACTTCCGCACGGTACAGCAGTTGGTCGTTGAGGCGGTATCCCACTCGTTTGACCACCGCTGGTTGGCCGGGTTCCAGTTCCCCTGCCACCAGTTGGTGTTGGGTGGGGTCGTAACTCACTTGTTCTCCCACAGAAGCGATCGCTTCTACCCCCCAAGCTTGCAATAATTTTTCCACCGGTTGTACCAGTTTCAGGAGTTTGCTGGCGGCAAAATTGGGGTCTTGTTGTACTCGATAGGCAGCCAGGGGCCAGTTCCGCATCCAAGGTTCCAAAATATCCAACGCCGCCTGTTTCATTTGCTGTTGGATTTGGACTTCTTGCTGCTGCAGTTGTTGCTGTAGATATTGGTATTCCTGTCGCAAGGCATCCAAATCCGCTTGCGTGGGTTGACCGGGACTCGCTCCTGTAGGGATACCAAAAGCTTGAAATAAGTCTATCAGAGAAACTTGCAAACCTCGGGCCAACTGCCACCAAACTTCCAGCCGTACTTGATAAACTTCACCCCGTCGCAGTTTCCGCAGTTGTTTTTCGGAAATCCCCGTTTGCCGGCTCAATTCCCGGAAGCTGTGAATGCCTGCTGGTTCCATGAACGCCCGCAGTTGGGCGGTACGATCGGTGTGTGACATGATTTTAACGGGAAATTTTAACTTTGGTAGCGCTGCCAAAACCATTGTAAAGGAACGTAAACCACCGGTGCCCACAAACTGCTCAAAACGGCAGACGCCAGGGCAATGACTTGGTAGTTTTGCCAAACCACAGCCAAATCGCGATCGCCGACAAACAAAAACTGCACCGCCATCACCGTTTCCGCCACCAAAACCATGCCAAACACGATCAACGCCACCGAAATAAAATCCTCCTGGATGTAGCGGGATTTTTTCAAACTCGCCGTGAGAAATCCCACCAACGCCAAACCAATGGCATGGGTGGGTTCGGCACGGCTCATGCCATCGAGCAAGAAACCAGTCGCCAACCCGGCTAAAATCCCCTGATAGGGCTTGCGATTGGCACTCCAAGCCACCACCCAAATCGCCAACCAATTGGGACCAATTCCCAACAACTCCATGCCAGGAAGCCGCATGGGCAGCAGCAGCAAGCAAACCAACACCGACCCCACCGTAACTGCCCAATTTTGCAGCTGGCGAATCCAAAGAGGGAAAAAATGCTTATTCCTCAAGGCTTTGGCTCTCCCGGTACTGGCTTCTCTTTGCGGGTGGGATTTTGTTCCGGTTGTTCCACCACTGCTTCGTGGGGAGAAACGAAGACCCACTCCAGATGGTCGAGGGGAACGGACAGTTCCACCACCGCTTCGGGGGCAGGACTTTTATTCGGACTGATAGATTTTACCGTTCCTACCGGCAAACCAGCCGGATACAAAACGGAATAGGTAGATGTAGTCACCACATCCCCCACTTTCACATCCGGCATTTGGTCGAAAAATTCCATCACTACCTGCTGGGAACCCTGACCGCGAATCAAGCCAGCATAGCCGCTGCGACTGATTTTTACGCCAACTTGAGACTCCGGATCGCTCAGGAGCAAAACCCGCGAAGTACGATTGGTGACTTGGGTCACCCTACCCACCAATCCCCCAGGACCAACAACCACATAGCCGGGTTTGATGCCGTCTTGGCTGCCGCTACCCAAAACCAGCTGCTGCCACCAATTATCCGGACTGCGTCCCACAATGGGAACCATTTTTTCCCTTTTGATTTGGTTTTGCTGGGTATACTCTAGATGCTGTTTGAGTTTTTGATTTTGGCTTTGCAACTCTACGATGCGGGCTTGCAATTCTTCAATGCGAGCATTGGTAAGCCTTTGCTCCGCTGCCTCTGTATCGGTTTGAAAAGGACGGCTGAGCAAGGCATATAAATCGAAAACTAGAGAAGATTGGGTTTGGCGGCTAACCCAGGTAGCTCCCAAAGCAGCAATCGCTAAAGCGATCGCTAACCAATGGCGTTCCCACCAGCGAATAAAAGCAAACATGAAACTGTCCGTACGGGCAATAACAGCAAAACGCCTCGCTCGCAGGTAGCAAACCGAACTGTCACTTCGCTACCGACAAGCACAGCTATTACATACTTCGGGAACTAGCACTAAATACCCGCTCCAATTGCTTGGAATTTTCTAGCACGCGACCGGTTCCCAATACCACACAGCTTAACGGATCCGCTGCGACATGGGTAACAATTCCGGTTTCGTGGCTAATTAACGTATCCAATCCTTTGAGCAACGCACCGCCACCGGCAAGCATAATCCCGCGATCGATAATATCAGCAGCCAACTCTGGCGGCGTTCTTTCCAAAGTTCGTTTAACTGCTTCCACAATCACTGATAGCGGTTCGGACATGCTTTCCCGGATTTCTGGTGCTTTAACGGATACGGTTCTTGGCAATCCCGACAGCAGATGCAACCCTCGCACGTCCATACTTCCTTCGTCATCGTAATCTGTCGGATAGGCGGAACCTACCTCGATTTTGATTTCTTCTGCCGTGCGTTCGCCAATAACCAAATTATGTACTTTTTTCATATACTGAATGATGGCTTCGCTGAGTTCGTCACCAGCAACGCGCACCGATTCGCTTAACACCGTTCCCTGCAAGCTGAGAACGGCGACTTCCGTCGTACCACCGCCAATATCGATAATCATATTGCCTGTAGGCTCGGCAACTGGCAATCCAGCTCCAATAGCGGCGGCTACTGGCTCGTCGATGACACAAACTTCCCGCGCACCAGCTCGAAAAGCAGCATCCATTACTGCTCGTTTTTCCACGCCGGTTACGCCACTGGGAATGCCAATCACAATCCTCGGTAGGGCCAGAATTTTTTTGCCTTCGTTTACGCGGGTGATGAAATGTTTTAACATCAGTTCGGCGGTGTCAAAATCCGCAATGACACCATCGCGTAAAGGACGCAAGGCAACGACGTTTCCTGGGGTTCTGCCTAACATTTTTTTGGCGTCTTCCCCCACTGCTAGGGGCACCCCCCTTCTTTCTTGATCGATAGCTACTACGGAGGGTTCTTGGAGGACGATCCCTTTACCAGATACGTATACTAGGGTATTGGCAGTCCCCAGGTCGATTCCTATGTCTCGGGACAGGGAAAAGCGATTGAAAAAAGCCACGCGATTTCAGGCTCCCTAACAAATACCAATATGGGTAGAATTAAATCTAAAAACCTAACCGAGATGGATTCTATTACGTTTTCTGCATCCAGTCCAGTCAATCACGAAATTTTCTGTGTATTTTTTTGATGGCTGTTGGTCTGGAAGCTCCGCTGGTAACAGAAACCTGCTAGAATTGGTTGGTAGCATATCTCAATCCCTTTTTTGGGGATTTTTAGCGCTAGAGAAAAATTGGTTGGTAGAACGTACTGTTATGAGCTTAAATAGTGTGACGCTGGTGGGTCGTGCCGGTCGCGATCCGGAGGTGAGATATTTTGAGTCGGGAAGCGTGGTTTGCAATCTGCCCCTAGCCGTCGATCGTCGCCGACGCAATAGCGACCAGCCGGATTGGTTCGATCTGGAAATTTGGGACCGCAGGGCGGAAGTAGCAGCGAATTACGTTCGCAAAGGTAAACTAATTGGCATTCGAGGTCGTTTGAAGTTCGACCACTGGCAAGACCGCAATACCGGTGCCCAACGCTCCAAACCAGTCATTCGGGTAGACGATTTGGAATTGTTGGGGTCCAAGCGAGAAAACGAAGCCGCCATCTCAGATGCTTCGGGGTCGGGTTACGAAGATGAGTTTTAGTGCGATTCGCGGGGCAGGGATATTTTGAAACGAGATGGGAATGTTGACAACTTATTTTTAGCGAATAATAGCTATCCTGCCCCCAACTTTGTTTACAAATAAAATAAATGCAGTCGTTTTTCCTTGACCCCCGCTCAAAAAACGATCGTTCGCTCGCGAAGCATCTGGTGAAGGAGAATCGAGCTTTCCCTCGTGGCAAGACTCCAAGGTCTCGGAAAAACGGAAGAAAAAAAGCGAAATTTTTTTCCCACGATTGCCCCAAATATGGTATTTTAGTAGTAGACACTTTCAGATAATGGGAATAGACGCAATCTTCAAATCGAAGACACTATCTCCATTATCTAAATTATAGGTCAAGACTCGCCGGAAATCAACCCCCAGTCGCCAAAAAAATTCATGGGTCATCCGTATTGCGAAGACCCGAACAATTTTCCCACCTCACCACCAGTTTTCTTGCCCCTTTTCATCCTCTTCGACTCCCCATCAGGGAGATTTCTCAGCCAAAATCTATTGAAAATAGAGATCGAGCTGCGAAATGTGGGATTTATTGCCAAAAACGAGCCAATAGCGAGCCCAAATAGGCACTAAAAATACCGACAGCAGCACTTCCCAATAAATACAAGAGGGCAACATTGGGGTGGCGATCGCGCAGCAAATACAAAGAATCCAAACTATAAGTAGAAAACGTGGTATAAGACCCCAAAAATCCCACCGCCACCAGCAAACGCAACTCCGTGGAAACCGCCACCAACTTTTCCAAAGTGAGGGTAGCAAAAAAACCCATCACCAAACAGCCAGTCACATTCACCACCAAAGTAGAATAGGGAAACTCCGACCCCAACCGTTTGGCCAGCCACATACTAAAATAGTAACGGGTCAAAGCCCCCGCGATCGCACCCAAAGCAATTGCCAGGGGTGCCCGAATACCTGGCTGCTGTCCCAGATTAGCGAGAAATTGCCACAAATTGAACGGAAATTTCAAAACGTACCAACATCCTTACTGGTTCGACTTCAAATATTGTTTCGCTTGTTGCCAAAAAGCCTCTAATTCTTCTATCGAATAAGAATCCATCGGCTTATCTGCCAAAGCTTCCACTTGCGAAAAACGCCGTACAAATCGATGGTTGGTATCCTGCAAAGCCTCGCTGGGATCCAACCCATACCAACGCGCTAAGTTCACCATCACAAACAACAAATCCCCCAACTCCTCTTGCTGGCGGCTGCTGCTTTCTTGCGCCAAAGCCTGTTGAAACTCTTGCACCTCTTCTTGGAACTTCTCCCAAATACCATTCGCATCATCCCACTCAAACCCCGTAGTAGCAGCTTTCTGGGAAATCTTCATACTCCCTGTCAAAGGCGGTAACGTGCGTGCGTAGCGACTCAGTTTTTTGCTAAGTTTTTGGTTATCGGCGTTGGTTTCGCCTTTTTCTGCCGCTTTAATTTGTTCCCAATTTTGGCGAACCTCTTGAACATTATTCACTTGTACATCACCAAAAACATGGGGATGTCGCCGCACAAGCTTTTCGCTAATAGTATTGGCAACTTCGGTTAGGCTAAACTCTTGATTATCTTTTGCCACTTGTGCCTGCAATACAACTTGTAAAAGCAAATCGCCTAACTCTTCCGCCATGGCATCGCGATCGCCACTGCGAATAGCATCAACCGTTTCGTAGGCTTCTTCGATAACATGGGGGATGAGAGACTCTGCCGTTTGTGCCAAATCCCAAGGGCAACCGGTTTCGGGGTGGCGCAATTCAGCCACAATTTGCACAAGTCGCCGTACGGCAGCCAGGTTTGCATCTAGGGAATCGTCGGTAGGATGGGTGCCAGACATAGCCAATTTGGTAAAAAACGATGAAATAAACAATCTGCGCAATCTTCAACCATTTTTACGCGAGTTGGATTTGCTGGCAATCCGTTGGCGGGATTTTGGGGATTTGGAGGAACGACGCTTTTTTTTTGCCGCTGGAGATTTTGCCGGCAAAATGCTGCGCCATCCCTTTTTTTGCACTCGTTTGTACAGGGAACCACTCCAATCGCTGAGAGAATGGCTCATGGCACCGAGTTCGAGACCCACAAGAACTGCCAACCATTGGTGGGGGTGTTGTTGCAGCGATCGCTGGATGGTTTGTAGGCTAGAGGTAAGCACCTGTTGGAATGAGAGTTGCCAGCTATCGGTTTGACCGAAGATATCCCACGCGATCGCCCAAATAAAAATAGCAACCAGTACAATAGTTGCCAACCATACTCCAAAATACAGCAAACGACCCAACGTACCCACAATTGGTCCGTGGGATAAAAAAGCCCGATGGCGCAAACTTCTCTGGTAAGGAATCCAAATCCAACGCCCCCATCCCCAACGCTGGTACTGGCGGGAACGAATATCCAAATCGGGTCCAAACATCAAACCACCAAACAAAAATCCCCCCGACACCAACAGGGTGATACTACTGCTGCCAGTACGAACAAAAGTGATGCTTGCCAAAACCGGCAAACTCCAAAGGGTAATGCGATCGTGGGTGCGACCAGAAGGCATAAAAATTAAGCCAAATGGGATATTAAGAGTTTTCCAGGAAAAATTTAAAAAAATTTCTTCCTATTGCTGGCTATTTTAGTAGATAGTCTGTTACAATACGATATTGTTGCCCAATACGGGCGGTTAGCTCAGTGGTAGAGCGCCTGCCTTACAAGCAGGATGTCACTGGTTCGAGTCCAGTACCGCCCATTCTTTTTTTTCCGAATTTGGTGGAAAAGTTTTTAAAAACCCGTTTCCCTGTGTTTATAGAAGATGGGGAACATAGGAAAGACAAGGGAATCGGACTGCAGCTTCGCGGAAACTGAACCTGTCAAAGTTCATAGGTCATACCAAATCCACTACAAATGGAACCGGCAATGTTATAAATGGAAATTCCCTGTATATAGCGTTTTCACTTGGCGTGTATGCGATGCAATTAATTGGTAGGGGCGGGCAAGCGAACCGCCCCTACAGGAGTTCCAAATGTCTAGACATATTCCATTTATATTTAATGTGAAATTGCTATAGAAGCAATTCGCGAATCGTCCCTGCGAAGTCTTCGTACTCTTCAGCGCTGCCGTTTTCTTTGGTCTCTTCAGTCTCGTCAAAATCATACCGCAGCAAGATTGAGCAACAAACCTCGCCACCATCGTAAGAAATGTTGCGTTATTCTTGACAGCCATATAGGGAAAGAGTAACTTTTTAGAAAATCTTCTCCAACCAAAATCAGATTTTGCGACCAAATGCGCCAGGCGCTAAAGGCAAGGGATACCCGCCATGGAACTGTTTACCATTGGTCATTCCAACCACGACATAGACAAATTTATATCTTTACTGCAGCAGCATCAGATTGATGTCGTCGCCGACGTGCGTTCCCATCCATACAGCAAGTTTCTGCCCCACTTCAAAAAAGCCGCCTTAGAAAAAGCCTTAACCCAAGCCGGCATTTCCTATCTATTTTTAGGGAAAGAATTGGGAGCGAGACCCAACCACGAAGAATGTTACGTGAATGGAAAAGCCGTCTACGAAAAAATTGCCCAAACCGAAGAATTTCGCAGCGGTATTGCACGCCTTCTCGGGGATGTAAACCAAAACCAACCCAGAATTTCCCTCATGTGTGCCGAACAAGACCCACTCACGTGCCACCGTGCCATCTTGGTTTGCCAGCACTTGCAAAAATCCCAACCCGATATCGACATCAACCATATTTTAAAAGACGGTCATTTAGAAAATCACCACCATTTAGAAGACAGGATGCTGAAAAAGCATGGATTTACAGAATTCCAAGGCAGCAGCCAACCCATTCAGCTTTCCTTGTTTGCCCCATCCCAGGATTCCCTCCCAACAAAAGCAGAATGCTTGGAACAAGCCTATAGACTTCAAGGCGACGAAATTGCCTACGTAGAAAAAGACCCAACTTCCCATGACCGCGACCATTAACTTATTCACCATTGGATTTACCAAAAAAACCGCCCAGCAATTCTTTGAAAGTCTCAAGGAAGCAGGGGTACAGCGAGTTATCGACACCCGTTTAAACAACGTTTCCCAGCTGGCCGGATTTACCAAAAAATCCGACTTGCCCTATTTTCTCAAAACCATTGGCCATATCGACTACGTTCATATTTTAGAACTCGCTCCCACCAAAGAGATTTTAGACGAATACAAAAAAAATAAAGGAGAGTGGCAAGTCTACGAACGGAGTTTTCTAGACCTTTTAAACAATCGTCAAATCGAACAAAAACTTTCTCCCGATCTTTTTAACCATGCTTGCTTGCTTTGCAGCGAAGCCAAGCCAGATTGCTGCCATCGCCGTTTGGTAGCGGAGTATTTGCGCGAAAAATGGGGAAATATTGAGATATGTCATCTGTGAGAAAAATTATCTGTCTGGCGAATTCCTGGAAAAAACACGAACGTTGCATCGCAGGAATTGATGTAGATACTGGTAAGTGGGTGCGTCCGGTTTGTGATACCCTATATCCAGAAACGGGCAAAGTTCCCAAATGGGTGCGGTTTGTGGAAGGCAGGGAACCGAGATTGCTCGATCTTTTAGCCATTCCTTTAGACGATACGGGAGATGATTTTGGCTTTGAGTGCGAAAATCATTCCGTTTTGGCGGGTCAATGGCAATATGTCGGTCGCGCGAACGTTGAGGATGTGCTGCCCTACTGCGATCGCGGCGCGTATATTCTCCACAATCGTTGGAAATATGTCTACCCTTCCTATTTGCGAAGCCTTCCTTTTCACCAACGTACCACCTTGCAGCTCATTTTCGCCGAACGTTTTTCCATAGAAGGAAAACCAAACGGTAAAGGATACATGGATTGGCGGGGAACAATTGTAACGTCTCGGGGGATTTGTCTGCGGAAAATTAAAATTACCGACCCTCTATTGGTTAAAAAACTAGATGACGGTTACGAACCTCCCACTCGTTGTTTGGTAACCATGAGTCTGAGCATTCCTTATGCATTTCCAGACTGGGAAGGAGAAGCCCCTGCTTGGAAATTAATTGCAGGCGTCATTGCCATGTAGTTTCGTTCTGCTGTAGATAGGCAGTTGTATTCGCTTACCCAGCAAAAAGAAAAAGAATCAATTGCTGTTTGCCCTTCTTTGTATGGATTTGGTTGGGGAGGTATTATTAAACAGGAGGATAAATACCGAGAAACGATTTTAGGATTTAAA
Source organism: Geitlerinema sp. PCC 9228 (assembly GCF_001870905.1). NCBI lineage: Bacteria > Bacillati > Cyanobacteriota > Cyanophyceae > Geitlerinematales > Geitlerinemataceae > Geitlerinema > Geitlerinema sp. PCC 9228. Next base: position 26,011 of record NZ_LNDC01000052.1, on the reverse strand, counting down.
TACAACCGGCGAAATCCCTGTTTTTTTGTTGAGATAGATTTTCAATTAAAATACGAGTTGGCAGTTTTTCAGCCAATATGCTACGATCGTTTATGGTTTAGACACTGGTATTTTGGGGTTTTCTGTGTATTTTTACCCAGATCTTGGGTTAAAAATGCCAAAACCCCTTTTTTTGCGTGGAGAGCGATCGCGCGATCGCGTTTCGGCGAACCTACCTGTATCGAGAAATTTTTTGGGCGGCGAAAATGGGGGGATTGACAAAATAAACGTTTTATGATATGAAAGCGTTTTTTCTGTCAGATTCGCTAAAGTTTGGTCGGAAACGATTTGTCGGTTGTAACGGATGAATGCCACGTGACCTATTGCCGCCTGCTTGCCAACAATGTAGCCACGCCACCATTGAACCAAACAATTTCAGCATCTTCAGGAGACTTCACGGGGCTTATTACTACCTCCATAGTGTTGTTGCTAGTGGCAACAGCCGTTGCCCTGATTACCCGTCGTCTAAAAATCCCCTACGTCGTGGGATTGGTTCTAGCGGGATTGGCGATTACCAAAGAATCCTTGCCAGAAGCGGTGGGCTTAAATCCCGATGTGGTTTTAAATTTATTCCTCCCCATCTTAATTTTTGAAGCCGCCATCAACACCGATATTAGCCGACTGCGAACTACCATCAAACCCATCGCCTTGTTGGCAGGACCAGGCGTTCTTCTTGCCGCTGCCATTACCGCGACGTTTTTGAAATTTTCCCTAAGTTTAGCATGGATTACAGCTTGTGCCGTAGGCGTAATTTTAACAATTACCGATACAGTTTCCGTTATTGTAGCATTCCGCAGCGTCACTGTTCCTGCCCGCCTGGCAACCATTGTGGAAGGGGAAAGTCTATTTAACGATGGCATTGCACTGGTATTGCTGAGTGTTATCGCATCCATTCATCTAGAAGGTTCGTTTCAATTTGGTCAAACCCTGCAAGAAATTGCCATTGCCTTTGGGGGAGGTAGCCTGCTTGGCTTGGGATTGGGATATCTTTGCGTCGGATTGTTTCAGCAAATTGACGACGATTTGAGCAATATTTTGCTAACGGTTGCTGTTTCCCTGGGAACATTTCAAATTGGTCAATCTTTAGGCGTTTCCAGTGCCATTGCTGTGGTGTTGGCGGGGTTGGTGATTGGCAATCTTGGCTTTCGGCAAACCTCTGCTTCTATTAAAGTAACGCTGCTGAATTTTTGGGAATATGCTGGGTTTGGTGTCAATACGTTTATTTTTTTGTTGGTGGGGATTGAAGTAGACCCCCGGATTTTATTTGCAACGATTCCCACAGCTTTATTGGCGATTTTGGCGTATCAAATCGGACGAATTGTTTCTATCTATTTTTTGCTGTCGCTGCTGCGTTTTTTTGACCGTCCTTTGCCTTGGCGGTGGCAACATGTTCTGATTTTGGGGAATGTGAAAGGGTCGCTTTCTATGGCGTTGGCTTTGAGTTTGCCGGTAACGTTGCCTGGGCGATCGCAAGTTATTACGTTAATCTTTAGTACGGTGCTGGTTTCTCTTATCGTTCAGGGATTGAGTTTGCCTTGGTTGGTGAAGCGATTGCAACTGTCGCAAGCATCTCCCACGCAGCGATATATTGAAAACTTACAAATGAAGTTACTAGCATCCAAGGCAGCTCAAAGAGAACTGAAAAATCTTTTTGAAGCTGGTGGTTTGCCTAAATTAATCTACGAGGAGATATTTGCCAACTATCAAGCTCGCATTGCGTCTTCTGAAGATGAGTTGCGAGAAATTTACAACCAAAGGATTGCCAACCAACCGGATAATGTCGCGGAAAGAGCTTATTTAGACAAACTTCGCCGTCGTCTTTATGTGGCGGAGAAAGTAGCAATTAACGATGCTGTTCGTAAAGGTTTGCTTTCTGAAAAAGTAGCACAAAATTATATTAAGGAATTGAACGAAAGGCTTTTATCACTACAGGATGATTAAATTAATATTTGTAGTAGGGTGGGCAATGCCCACCTTACCATTATTTTCTGAAAAAGTAGCACAAAATTATATTAAGGAATTGAACGAAAGGCTTTTATCGCTGCAGGATGATTAAATTAATATTTATCGGGTGGGCATTGCCCACCTACCTACCATTATTTTCTGAAAAAGTAGCACAAAATTATATTAAGGAATTGAACGAAAGGCTTTTATCGGTGCAGGATGATTAAATTAATATTTATCGGGTGGGCAATGCCCACCCTACCATTATTTTCTGAAAAAGTAGGGCAATGCCCACCCGACGAGATGGAATTATCAATTTTTGGCAAAACAATATAAAAACAAACTAACACAATCCCATAAAATCAATTGTCTGCCGTACCAAGTCGGGTTTGGTAACAGCTAAAATTGTGGAACCGCTTTCTAAAACAGTATTGCCATTGGGGATAATTAAATCTTGGGAAGGATTGGCTTGATAGCCAATGATGAGAGTTCCTGTGGGAAAACCAGGGTCTTGGGCAATTTCCGCAATCGTACGTCCGGCAACGTAGCAATTTTGGGGAATGGATAGTTTGATAACTTCTACCTGCCCCTGTTCAAAATGCATCATGGCATCGACTTGGGGATATTCGATGGCATTGACGATGCGGCTAATGGCTAGTTCGGTGGTACTGATGATATGAGTTGCCCCGGCAAGTTGGTAGGGGTCGGCAAAATCGCGATCGCTCATTCGTACTAAAATCTGAGGTACACCGTAGTGTTTGGATAGGGTAACCATCGCCAGGTTGAGGGCATCTTCCCGCAGGGTGGCAATAATAGCGTTGGCTTTGCGGATGCCTGCCTCTAATAAGACGGTGGTATTCACCGCACTGCCTTCAAAAGCCATCACCCCAATTTTCTCACGGGCATACTGGCAAGCGAGGGAATCTGTGTCTACAATAGCAATGGTATGACCCATGTGCAGCAGGGTTTTGGCTAAATCCAACCCCATCATCCCGGCACCACCAATCAAAATGTACATGTATTTCCCTATTTCTCCATTTATTTTGGAGAATGTTTTCTTCATCAACCATGATTTTCCAATAGTATCTACCCTAACAAAAGAACTATTTTTTTGAAAGCAACGTTGCCTTTCTGTTGACAAAATTACGATGGAACCACTAGCATAGAAAACGGCTATACTATACTTGTACTTTTCGATTTTAAGTCAACGCGCAACAGCCGACAGTAATCCAATTTTTTAAGCGATCGTGTCTTTAAGAATACGCCAAGGATTAACATTTCTAGTTGTTGTTGTTTTGATAGCCCTTGCTATCATTTTAAGCCAATATTTTAATATCGAAGACCTGCGAGCATTTGTTAGCAAATTGGGAATTTGGGCACCTCTCGGGGTCTTTGGATTGCGGTTTACCAGCGTGGTAATTCCTTCTTTGCCGGGAACGGTTTATGCGGTTCTCGGTGGGGGATTGTTTGGTTTTGGTCCTGGTTTTCTAATTGTTTCTCTTGCCGACCTGATGTCTTGTAGTTTGAGCTTTTCTTTATCGCGACGCTACGGACGCAAGTGGGTGGGGAAATTTATTGGCGATCGCTCCATGCAACGAGTGGATTCTCTTGCCCAAAAACATCTAGAAGACAATTTCTTTACCATGACGGGTTTGTTAATGACGGGATTATTTGACTTTGTGAGTTATGGTGTGGGTTTAACCCAAACACCGGTATCTCGTTTTCTCCTGGCTTTGGTGCTGAGTGTTGTTATTTCCAATGCACCATTGGTGGCTGTGGGTGCTGGTTTTTTAGAAAATAGTGGTTGGTTACTTTTTGGTGCATTGTTGGGGGTTTTTCTCTTAGCAATCGTAACGGGTTGGGTCAAGAAAAAACAACGGATTGATGTGGGTGAAGAGATTGAAGATAAAAAGGGCGATCGCTAGCATCCTGTAGCCGTTATGTTACAATCCAATTTCGTCTTTTCGATCGCTTTCGTTGCCATTTCCCTTGCGAACTCTTGAACGATAACAAACCAGAATCCAACCAACCAACCCAACCCGAACCCCAACACCACAGCTGGATAGTTGCCAACGCACCAATTTATTACGGCTGGATTGTCTTAATCGCAGGCACCCTGGGCACCATTATGACCACACCCGGTCAAACTGTGGGGGTTTCGGTATTTGTCGATCGCATTATCGGCGATTTAGAAATTTCCCGTTCCCAAATGTCGCTCACCTATGCATTTGGCACCCTAGGGGGTTCTTTTATCCTGCCCTTTGTAGGAAGATTTATCGATCGCTACGGTCCGCGTTTGGCAGTTATTCTCATTTCTATTCTATTTGCGATCGCTTGTGCTGGGATGGGATTTATTGGCGGATTGCTGTCACTCACCGTCGGATTTATCCTCATTCGCAGCCTCGGTCAGGGTTCGTTAACGCTGGTTAGCCTCCACGTTATCAATCTATGGTTTATTCGCCGTCGGGGGATGGCAGTGGGACTTTCCAGCATTGGATTTGCCGTTGGCATTGCCCTGTTCCCCGGCTGGTTGGAAAATCTAATTGAGGCATTTGGTTGGCGTCAGACTTATATAATTTTGGGCGGTATCGTCGCCACCACCATTCTTCCCGTGGGTGCGTTATTTTTTCGCGGACATCCAGAATTATTCGGCTTGCAACCCGATAGCAAGCACACCAGCAACATTTCTGAAGCCGATAGACCGAAAGAAATCAACTATACCGCTTCTCAGGCGCGCCGCAGCCTCACTTTTTGGGTATTTACCCTAGGGGATGTTTTTGTATCGGCGTTGGCGACAGGATTGATTTTCCACCATTATGATATTATGCAGCAAATGGGTGGCTTGGAGAATCAGGTTGCTGTGGCGGTGTTTGCCCCGCTGGGGGTGGTGACGGCGGTTACCAATCTCCTTACTGGCTTTTTCATTGACCGCGTGGAACCCCGGTTTTTGCTAAGCGTCATGCTGCTTTTTCTCTGCGTCTCCCTGGTGCTGCCTATTTTTGTTAGCAACTTGATTTGGATGTGGATTTATGGTACTATCGCTGGTATAATCCAAGGCATGAAAGGGGTTATTCAAGGTAGCGTGTACGCTCATTATTTTGGGCGATCGCAACTTGGAGAAATTAAAGGGTTCGCTACCACCCTAGCTGTAGCGAGTACGGCTTTTGGTCCCTATTTATTTGCTCTGGGTTTTGATATCTTTGGCAGTTACGCGCAAATTTTTCTGCTATCGATGCTACCGCCATTAATCTTAGCCGTTGCAGTTCCTTGGCTATCTCCCTATACTCGTGGTGGGGAAGTACGCTAACCAAACCGGAAAATAAAATACAAGAAAGCGCTTTTGGAACAATCGTTCTAGAACTCCAAAAGCGCCTTGGTATCGAAACTTCCTATTCAATTTTGGTGGAAATTTTGGTTGGTTGGGGCAAGGGCGATATACCTTCGCCCCTACCTTACCATGAATTGGTTACAACTGGCAAACTAGTTTTTCTTCTCGCCACGAGGTCTCGCCGGATTGACCTTCAGCTGGCGACCAAGCCATTCCGCGCCATCCAATTCAGAAATTGCTGCGGATTCTTCTTGCTGGTTTTCCAACTCTACAAAGCCAAAACCCCGCATACGACCAGTTTCACGGTCTTTAGGAAGATAAACACGTTGTACCGTGCCGTACTCAGCAAAAACATCGCTGAGGTCTTCTTGGGTTACAGAGTAGTCTAGGTTGCCGACGTAAATGGACATTAGTGGATTTCTCCTCGATTCATGGAACGTGTTGCGAGCCCAAGCCTCGGAGAAAGTCTGTCAATATGAAGCTGAAAAAACACTATCAATACCGAAATCAAACGTTTTCACGAGCTTGATTGCTCATTAAGTGTAATTGTAGCACCTACATAACGATTCGCGCACACAATTTTCGATCGATTTAGAAATTTAGCTCAGGATGGACTGCTACGGCTGGCAAGCCAGACCGATCCCATTGTCTTCCTATAATATTGGTAGCCTATGTCGCTAGGGAGTTCCAAGAGTTTATGAGTCCTTCTACGTTTGATACCAACCAATTGGTTCCACCTTGAGAAAATGGCGATCGCTTGACGCGGAAGTTCGTTCACCATCCTCTGAAAGACAAAAAAACGCTTTTGGAAAGTGCTTCCAAAAGCGTTGTGGTATCGAAACTCGATTGCTAAGCGGGAAGACAAACTGCCTTCCTTCTTACCAGCAAGTTAGTTCCTTTTTTCGCGAGGTCGAGCTGGGTTTACTTTCAACTGGCGACCAAGCCATTCTGCACCGTCTAGCTCAGAAATGGCTGCGGATTCTTCTTGTTGGGTTTCCAATTCCACAAATCCAAATCCCCGCATCCGACCGGTTTCGCGGTCTTTGGGCAAATAGACCCGCTGTACAGTACCGTACTCAGCAAATACGTCGCTGAGGTCTTCCTGAGTAACGGAGTAGTCCAAGTTTCCTACGTAAATTGACATTCGCGATCTCTCTTTAAGTTACATATGCTGTAGCGAGCCAAAGTCTCGGAGAAAGTCTGTCAATATGAAGCTGCGAAAACACTATCAATACCGAAATCAAACGTTGTCACCGATCTTTATCTCTCGACGTTTATTACTATAACACTTTTTTCGGCTCGTGCGAAATTAATTTTTCACGATTTTCCCTAATAGCGAATTTGCAAGGTAACAGAAGTCCGTACTTCCTGTTCCCCGCCCATAACTGGGGTACTGGCATCGGCGGCAGCTCTGGCAGCTTCGGCTTGGAAAGTTCGCGGTGAGGGTGGGGAAGCTGAGTTAATTTGAATGCTCACAATTTCTTGGGAAGCAAGTTCCAATGTATTTAAAACTGTTTCCGCTTGTGCTTTAGCATCTTGGGTAGCCGCGCGTAAAGCTTGTTTGCGTGCCTGCGCGATCGCATCTTCGGTGGCTGTAAAACTCACCCCATCGATACGGGTAGCACCAGCATTGACCGCTTCGTCTAAAATCGAACCCGCTTGCTGGGTGGGTATTTTAAAACTCACGGTATTGACACCGACATATCCCACCAGGCGACGCTGGTTGTTTTGATAGTTGTAATTGGGATTGAGGCGAATGCCAGTGGTTTCTAACTTTTCCACATTGCGTTCTTGCAAGCGAGAAACCACAGCTTGCGATCGCTTGGCGACTTCTTGCTGTACCTCACTGGCAGTTTTTCCCTGTATCTCTACCCCCAAACGCACTTGGGTCTGGGTGGTAGGAATAGCCACAGTACCTTCACCACTAGCCGTAATGGTGCGTTCGGCAGGTTCTTGTGCGGAAGCTGGTTGGCTGACTGGCATGGGTGCGGATAAAAATGCGATCGCAATTAATGACAGGGAAAAGACTGCAAAAGTGCCAGCCAAAAGCCACGACCGCGAATTTCCCCCAAAGATATTTCTTGGGAAACGATTGGAACGTTTGCTTTTTTGCATAAATAATTCACTCCTCACAAAAAATATGGAAACGCTGGGGTAGCAAATTGCAAACCGGGCGTTTCTTGTTCCTATATAAATTATCTACAGATTGGGTATTGTTTTGAAAACAATAGGCGGGTTATAGCGTTTTTGTAGGGGAGCAACGCGTGAGCACCCCTACCAGGGAATTAGGGAAATTCAAAACGATTGTTGTTTTTCAGAAAATTGTATGATAGCAACCTAGCTCGTGCTTCACCAGGATAATCAGAAGTTTGGCCAGTATATCCCATTATAGCTTGGCACGGTTACCTGCAAGAAACGAGAAATTTAGAAATATCAATGGTTCGATCGGTCCCAACCAACGATCGATTGTTGGATTGATATACTAAAATATAGTTAATTTACAACTACTTTGCTTTTTTTTAGCGTCAGCCCTTGGGAAGCACCAGTGTCGCTCGTGCAGGAAAATCTAAAATCGTGAGTAGAACCAGCCAAATTCGCCAAATTATCGACAAACGCCATCCCCTTGCCGAACGAGTCAAACAGGTGGAAGCCAACCTTACTACTTTAGCAGAAAAATTGCGAAACTTAGAAAACCATCGCGATCGCTTGCTAGAGGAACTTGAAGAAGATGCCACCGTGGTTGGTCGGTTGCGGGAGTTAAATTTAAGCAGGTTACAGGAACAAATTACCACCGAACTCGACCCTTTAGCAAAATTGCGATCGCGTTTTGCTCGCCATACCCTAAATATTGGCGTCGTCGGAAGAGCCAGACAGGGCAAAAGTCGATTTTTGCAAAGTTTGAGCGGCTTAACCACCGCAGAAATTCCCGATGGTGACTTACAGCATTGTACGGGGGTTCGCAGTACAATTCACCACAGTCCTCATGTAGAAACCTACGGCGAAGTTTGGTTTTACACCGAACCATCGTTTCTCAATGAAGTAATTTCTCCCTATTACGAACACTTAAATTTAGGCAGACCTCCCAGAACAGTTAACGAATTCATTCAAAATCCCCTGCCTCCCTTGCCAGAAACCGTTCAAGCCGCAGAAGCCAAAGCGAAATACGAACACCTGTGCCGCTATCACGAGAATTTCGATAAATACGGTCGCTTTTTGCGTCAATCGTCTCCCCTTCGCATTCCTAAAGAGGAAATTCGCAACTATGTAGCCCAGGATACTCCAGAAGGCGATCGCATTTACAATTATATGGCAGTGCGGGAAGTCAAAATTGTCTGCAACTTTCCCAATCCGGAAGTTGGTCAAATTGCCTTGGTGGATACCCCTGGGTTGGGAGATACTGGCATTGGCGACGAAGAACGATTGGTCAAGACCATTGGCAACGATGTCGATGTGGTCTTATTTGTACGGATGCCGAAACCATCTGGCGATTATTGGGCAGATGTGGATGTGCGGCTGTACGATATTGTAGCCAATGCGTTAAAAGATGTACCATTGAGCGAATGGTCGTTTATGATTCTCAATCGGACCGAGAAAGGTTCGAGTATGGGGGATAATTATAAAAATTGCCAGCAATTATACAATGCGATCGGGCAGCAACATATTGATGTGGTGGATTGTTCGATTAAGAATTGTTCCCATCAAGAGGAAGCTAACGAAGTTCTCGATCGCACTTTAGATTACCTTGCCGATTCTATTACGGAATTGGACCGCAAATCTGCTTCGGCATGTCAAGAACGGTTGCAGCAACTCCAGGATTCTGTTAATACCGAACTGGAAAAAGCCAAAAATGCTCTAGGTCAAGCCAAAGGAAGCGATGAAGATTTTTCTCGTTTCTTACAATTATTTCGTCAATTGTGGAAGGATATGACAAATGGTCTTCAAGGAATACTGCAAGAATTGAGGGAAAAACGCGATGATACGGATAACACATTTAAAGAACAGGTAGAAAGTGTTTTAGAAGCATGCCGCCAAGATACGGGATTGCCTCAAAATCAAGATGAAATTGAGCGTCGGCAAAATGAATTGGGAGGCTATCCCAATGCTTACTATCAATATTTAAACGAAATCCGTGCCTACTTATCGCAACATTTTCTCTCTTTAGATAAAGGATTGAAGCGATCGCTATTAGAGGTAAAATCACAAGTTGCCCAAGTATTGGCAGAACAAGCACATTTGAAGGCACTCAGTTCCTATGAAGATTATCGACTGCTCGATGAAATTGCCGAACGAATTCCCAATACTTTGGAAAAACTTAAGTTTGGCTTTCAAATTCTCAGCGATTTTGATATTTCCTATCGCGGTTTAATTCAACATCGCATCCGCTTACATTTGGATAAACTAACGCCAAATGAAACCCAACTTACCCTATCGAAATCACCATCTGCCAAGGAAGTACTAACCAACTTAAAAACCCTACACGCAGAGGCAGTTTATGAATGCGAAACAGCTTTAGAAGATTTGCTGTGCGAACCCAGTCAAGCAGAATTTGCGATTGTAGAAGAATTTATCGATCGCGTTTTGCGAGCGGAAGGTGTTTACGATGAATGGCAAATCTTTTTACAAGAAGAACGATTCGATATTTGGCCGGAAGAATTTCAAAAACTGGCAGCCAAAACCCGTTTGCGTCGGAAATGGCAAAGTTCCATTGAAGATGTGGAATCTGCTAACAGTCAAAATGTTCTACAATTTATCAAGTAGTTGTCGAATGGAGGACACATGTCATCAGAATTTAAAATTACCATGCTCGGAGCAAGCGGTGTCGGAAAAACCAGTTTGCTGACAGCCATGTACGAACAATTTGAGAGTACTCTTAATGAAATGAACTTGCAATTTGTTCCCGATTCTGAAACTGAAACTGCTGCAATACTGGCTGAAAAATTAGGGCAATTAAGAAGTTTAACGGAGGAATTTGAAGCAACTGGTGGTGTAGAAGGAGATGATGATATTAGATATTTTAATTTCGATATTGGTAATCTCGGGAAAAGACCATTTTTGAGATTAACGTTTGTCGATTATCCTGGTTATTACTTATATCCGAAATCTGACAAAACACACAAACAGTTTGTTAAAGACTCAATAGCTGAATCTGAAGCGGTACTTGTTGCTATTGACGCGCCAGCTTTAATGGAAAAAAAAGGCAAATGGAATGAATATATCAATCGTCCCACACAAGTCAAAATTTTGTGTCAAAGTGTTTTTCAGGATTTGCGATCGCCAAAGCTAGTTATTTTTGCACCAGTGAAGTGTGAAAAATACGTTCGGAACGCTTCTGAATCAGAGAAATTAATAAAGCGTATTCACGAAGATCGAGGCTACCAAAGCTTATTCGATTTTTTAAATTCCAATTCCCTTAGAGATAAAATTGCTAGTGTTATTACCCCTGTACAAACAGTAGGTAGTGTAATTTTCTCTAGAATAGAAGAGAAAGAAAAACAACCATACTTCTACTTCCATAAAATTAGTCACGATGCTGGATATAAACCACAGGATTGCGAACAGCCTTTACTTTACCTTCTACGATTTATTTTGAAGCTGGAAATGGAACAAAGGAAACAATCTTGGTTGTGGTTAGGTTTTGTACGTAACTGGTTAAATTTAGATAAAGATTTGGAGAAATCTCTTCAAAATGCAGTAACGTGCAATAATCAAAACACATCTATTGTCGTTCAAGGAAAAAATTGGTTGGAAATTTAGTTTAGGAGAAGTCATGACACTCAAAATTTATATAAAGAGTCGTGGTACTCATGCTGAGAATGATTATTGTTGGAAAAATCAAAATGACGCCGTTATTGCTACCCCCAAACCTATTGAAGCAATTCGAGAGTTTATCCAAAGCGATTCTCGTTCGGTTGTTTTGCAGCAAACGCAAGAAATAGTGTTATTGCTAGTCACAGGAATAGAGAGTGGAAGGAAAGACTATCGAGGAAGACATATTCGCAATTCTATTGCTTGGATTGGTAACAGTCAAAATCGAGAACAAGATAGAAAAAAATTACAGAAGCTAGCAGCTTCTGCGTTAAGAAATAAATTAGACGATTGCATCAACCATAGCATTACTGAAGAGGGAGGTAATTTTAAGGTTTTAGGGGAAGAAATATCTAAAATAGAAAATAATTTTTCGCAGACATTATCATTACGTTCTCCAGATAAAGAGAACCTAACTCCAAAAATTTGTCAAAATACAGATAAATCAAGGAAGGAATTGGCGAATGAACTTGAAACAGTCGATCTAGCGAAAAACTTTTTAGTAGTTGTTACTGGAAATAAATCCGAAGAAACATTAAAGCAAGCTGGTGTTTGGCGAGGGGTATCAAATTTAATTCCATATCAAGAATGGCAAAAGTACCAATCTAAGAAATTGAATCGAGTTTCATTACTTGCTATAGTTATAGGTTCTGTCGCCATTCTTGTTATTTTCGTTATCTTCATTGTTTTCTTGCTGACTTCAGATACTCAAGATTTAGAGACACCACCATCTGAGGAGACTCCTCAAGAAACTGTAGAACCTGAATCCAGTTCTCTAGATGAGAAAACTCCCCAAGAAACTGTAGAAGCTGAATCTACTTCCCCATCTGAGAAAACTCCCCAAGAAACTGTAGAACCTGAATCCAGTT
>NZ_LNDC01000052.1:0-13953 GCF_001870905.1 Geitlerinema sp. PCC 9228 | reverse complement strand
AGAACCTGAATCCAGTTCTGAAACACAGAAACAACTGCAATCGAAAGAAACTCCCCAAGAAACTGTAGAAGCTGAATCTACTTCATCTAAGGAAATGCCTCAAGAAGAGAAAACTCCTCAAGAAACTGTAGAAGCTGAACCTAGTGCGGAAACACAGAAACAACTGCAATCGAAAGAAACTCCTCAAAAGCAAGCGTCACTGAGCAATTCCTCCTCTTTTAATTCATAATCAAGTTACGGAGAGTTTCTAAGCAATAACAGAAGGAAGACCAAATAATATCGCTTCCTTCTGTATCTATCCTGACGTTTGTTTTTTCTTAAGAACTCGATCTCGTTCACCAAAACACGTTAATGTTAAATATTATTAATATGTAGCCAAATAAAGAGATAATAGGAGTTAAAATTGCAATAATACTAATAAAGTATTCGGATGGATTTAGTAATTTATATCAGTTTTGCAAACTTTCCATTTTTTATAATGTATTGATTCAATCTAATAGAAAAATTTATAGAATATTTTGATAGCGACTTGACTACATATTAAATCGAGGAAAAATGTCACTCACTATTTATATAAAAAGCCGTGGTAGCTACATCGACAATGATTATCATTGGATCGATGAAAACAATCAAAGTGTTGCTACTCCTGAATCTATCAAAGAGATTCAGGAATTTATTCAAAGTGACGCTCGTTCGATTGTTTTGCAGCAAAAAGAAACAAGCCTCCTGTTGTTGGTAACAGGTATAGAAAGTAACAGAAAAGATATTCAAGGGCGGATGATTCGCAATTCTATTGCCTGGCTTAAAAACGATATTTTAGGAAATTGGGATGATAGCGATGAAGACACTCACAGAAAAATATTACAGCAGATAGCAGCTTGTGCTTTAAGAAATGAATTAGACGATCGTATTAATAGTAATATTATTGCAGAGAAAGGCGATTTTCGTGTTTTATGGGAGGAAATACTTAAACTAAAATATAATTATTCCAAAATATCATCATTGCGTTCTCCAGATCAAGAGAACCTAACTCCAAAAATTTGTAAAAATACAGATAAATCAAGGGAGGAATTAGCGAATGAACTTGAAACAACGGATTTATCCAGAGACTTTTTAGTCATTGTTACCGGAAATAAATCCGAGGAAACATTAAAGAAAGCTGGTGTTTGGCGGGGATTATCAAATTTAATCCCATATGAAGAATGGCAAGAATACGAACCTAACCAACAACAAAATTTAGAAAACTTTGTTGAAGATGTTGGGGAAATTTTTGAAGGAGTCAGAAAAGAATTCGATAAGTTTATTGCCAAAAGTCGCAAAAGAAACAGACGTTATAGAGATAAACGCAACAGATAGCCAACCTACAGACTGAACTTAACTTGCTGCCAAAACGCCGGCGGTATTTCCCCTTTCTCCCCAGTTGCGGTATTGCGAAACAAAGCCACAAAACCACCTGCCCCCAACTTTTCCTGGGGAAACAACCGATAACAAGGCATGGAAGTCAAATGGGATTGATACGCCGCCAAATGGGAAACCGATAGTGGTTGAAATTGGGGAAAACGCTGCAAAAACCAGTCGCAAACCTGTTCGTTTTCCGCAATGCTGTAGGCACAGGTCATATAAGCCAGATATCCTTGCGGTGCCACCACTTGGGCAGAATTGGCGAGAATTCGTTTTTGCCGGTTGGCGTTTTTGTTGATTGTAACTGGATGGAAACAGCCCGGTGCCTGCATTCCTTTGGCAAGCAACGATTGACCGCTACAGGGGGCATCCACGAAAACCACATCGGCGGTGGCAGGTATCAGATGGGCAAATTTTTCCGAGTCGGAACTAGTGACGTGGGTAGGTTGAATTTGGCAGCGTTTGAGATTGGAAATTAGGATGCCTATTCGCTTGCCAATGATTTCGTTGCTTATCAAACAGTTGGGTTGCAAACTACGCCATGCAAAAACACTTTTGCCTCCTGGGGCAGCACACATATCGATGGCAAGGTCGATGGGTTGGTTAATGGCTAACAAGGCGGAGGCGGTGAAAACGGAGGAAAAATCTAAACAATAAAAATATCCCGCTTCGTGGAGGGGATGTTTTCCGGGTTGGCTTTTGGCTGCCAGGCGGGTGACAAATTCTGGTTGCCAGGAAACTGGTGGGAGTGTTTCTAAATCTGTTAATTCTACTTGGTTGTTGTCTGGTTGGTGTGCCCAAATAATCGTAGGTGGAAAGGTTTGGGGTTGGGTAAGGGCGGCAATAAATTTGGTTTGCTCTTGGGGGGTGGCAAATAGTTGGTGGCTGAGTTTGTGTAGCAGTCGCGAGGGTTTGGCGAGTTTTGACATAGGCAAAATTAAAATTCGAGCAAGTTTTGGGAGGTAAAATGATTAGATTGGTGGATATTTTATTGGTTTTTGCAGGATGTTGCTGGGTATTTTGAAGAAAGCGATCGCTATTTGATAGGATAACAATTTTCCCAGGAATTTGGAAGGGCAAGTCTGGTTGCTTGCCCCTAGGTTTTGGGAAACCTATTTCATCATTTTGGATACTTTACCGAATAAATTGGATAGGTTTTGTTTGGCGTTTTCTAGGTCGGGATACTTGTTGGCTTGGTCTTCTTTTTGGGAGTTGGTATCTGTTTCTGAGGAAGTGGATTGATTTTGCTGTTCTGTTTTGCTGGCGATGGGATTGGAAAATTGGATGGGTAGCTGAACCCCTTCGGAAATTTTATGGGAAATGGCATCCACAAGGGTGTTTTCTGCCTGTGGTTGTTCTGTCGCAGGGGAGGAATGGGATGGTTTGGTATCTTCCGGTGGATGGGAATTTTCAATGGATTGGCTTGGGGTTGGTTGTTCTGTTGGCGATTCTGCTGGTGGATGGCTTGGTTTTTCTTTGCTGGCGATGGGATTGGAAAATTGGATGGGGAAGCGAAATTCAAAGGAGTGGTTTGGCTGTTTTTCTTGGGAATTGCTTTTTGGTTGATTGCTGAGAATGGGGGTGCCAGAATTTCTGTGGAGATGAAATTTATAGGAAATTTCGCCTTCATCGCCGACGTTAAAGGTGGCGTCGTATTGTTTGGCACATTCGTTGAGATATTCCTTGGCTTGGTCGCCGGGTATTTGGGCTTCCATGGCAAAACGAAGTACGGTCATTTCGCCGTTTTCTTGATGCACTAGCCTGAAGAAAATTTCCCGCAAGCGATCGCTTTCTGCTTTTTGTTGTTCTTCCGTTTCCCGTTGGTTTTGTTGTATAATACCAACGGTTAACCATATTCCCCCAACCAAACAGGGAAGCCCCAGAATAAAAAATCCTGCCAACATGCTTTCGTATTCTTCGGGAGATGCGTAGGGGTCAGAAATGGTGGCTAGGGCAGCAGCCGATATTAGGAAACCCAGTAATAAGAACAATCCGGCAAATATTTTTTTCATGGTTTTGCCAAAACTACTGGATTGTTGGGGTTGCTTCTGAAATTTGCTGCTTACACTGCCAATGCCGATAACCAGGAGAATGGGAATAACCATCCATCCTCCCGACACTGTAACTGAAATCGCGATCGCAATAATCGCAAGTGTTACAATCAGGGAGACAATATTTTTTAACAAGGAACCAATTCCTTCTAATAGAGAGAGAATTCCTCCAAAGAAATTTTTGGATAGGGAAAAGGTTCCTTCTAACAACGCCCAGATGCCCTCGAATAGGGCTTGAATCAGTTCAAGCATCAGTTACCTCCGGTCATAACCGACCTAAAATATAAATTTTCTTAAAAAAATCCGCGATCGCAAGTATTCTATGTTAGCCAAACTTGGGGAAAATCCAGCCAACAATCCTATTATACCCAACAGATGAAGGGCTTATCGCGATCGCGTCAATCAAAAGTAAGCAATTGTAATGAATTTTTTATCGAGTAACAAACCATGAAGCGCCCAAAAGTTTTTTAGGTAATTCTTAAGATTCTTATACCTATGTTTTTCATTAAAAACCAAATCAGACAAAAACAAACCACCAATTTTCCGTAGGGGCAACCCCCCGTGGTTGCCCCCCCCCCGTGGTTGCCCCCCCCGTGGTTGCCCCCCGTGGTTGCCCACCCCCCGTGGTTGCCCCCCGCGATTGCCCTTTTATCCCCATCGCCTAGAAAACATAACATTTACATCCAATATAAAATTTTCCGAGAGCATTTCCTCATTGTGAAAACCCGAAAAAATCCCCAGACTAAGGCTACAACTTCTGTGTTTTTTCCCTCCTCCCACTCTTCCCACTCCTCCCCCTCCTCCCACTCCTCCCACTCCTCCCACTCTTCCCACTCCTCCCACTCCTCCCCCTCCTCCCACTCCTCCCACTCCTCCCACTCCTCCCCCTCCTCTATCTCAAACATAGCCCGTACACATCGGATTTAGTACCATATCTCCAACCAACGCATCGGCAAAAAGATACCCTCAAACCTCATATTTCACCCCTTCTTCCGTATTTTCCGCAGGCGAAATCGTCGCCAAAGCCTCTCCTCGTAACTTCCCTTCCGCAGCTAATTTCGGGCGTAAATAGAGATTTTCCACCAAAGCAGCAGCACCGGCAAACCAAGGCGGTACGATTAAAGCACCGATAATCCCCAAAATTTGTACGCCACCCAACACGGCAAGCAACTGATACAAAGGATGCACTCCTACCGAACTTCCCACCAACAGCGGGTCTAACAAATAAGTTTCGATATTTTGGATAATGACAAACAGCAGCAACACCCACAAAAACGTCCACCATCCTTGAGAAACCGCTACAATTAAAGCAGGAATCGATCCTAGAATGGGACCGAGAAATGGAATTAAATTGGTAACACCTGCGATCGCGCCTAAAGCAAGAGAGAAATCTGCCAATCCTAAAAATCGCAATCCCGTGGTAATTGCCAATCCCAAAATCCCCGAAACCAACAATCGACCGCGAATATACCCCCCCATGCGGTGGCTGACCACAGAGGCTTGTGCTGCCAAACGGTCGTTCCAGGGCGTGGGAAAAAGCTGCACGAAACTACGAATCAAAGTGCGGCTATCGGCAACCATATAGCCGGAGATAAACAAAGCCAGAACAACACTGACCACAGCCCCGACAATACCGCGTGTGATACCGTAGGAACGCAATACCAACTGCTGGCTGGAACGAAACAACCAACTGGTGAGGGCTTGGGCATCGAATAAATCCGCAAACAATTTGGCGCTGGTGTCGTTGAGGTTCATTGCCCAGGTTTCTACCCGTTTGACAATCGTATCGGCGAATACGGGTAGCTGCCGCAGCAATCGTTCGATTTGTTCGAACACCGTAGGTCCGATAATGAGCATGACACCGGTTAAAACCCCAATGATGCTAAGATAAGAAACAACGACTCCCAACCATCGGGGAAAACGCCACTTTTCCAGCAAGTTCACTAAGGGGGCAATGGAAGCCGCTAGCACCACTGAAATCATCAAAACCACTAGCAGGCTGCGGATTTGCCACACCAGAACCAGCGACAAGACCAAGCCGAGAATAATGGCAATATTGGATAGGGAAATACTGATACGCTGGGACATAGAAAATTCCTAATTTGGGATAGGATGGTGGGTGTTCTCTCTATGCTACAGGGAAGAATGGAGGAGGGGGAAGAGGGGAAGGAGTAGCGAGAAGTGGGAAGATGAATTTATGCATTATTAGGAATTTCTATGCCATTGGGTGATGCCGCCTGGTTTGTCGATGAGGGTGATGCCAGCAGCTTGCAATTGGTCGCGCAAACGGTCGGCTTCGGCGAAGTTTTTGGCTTTGCGGGCAGCGGTGCGTTGTTGGATGAGGTTTTCGACTTCTTCGTCGCTGAGGGTATCTCCTTGGGGTTGGGTTTCTGCGGGGGCGGATGCTTCCAATCCCAAAACTTGTGCTAAATTAACTAAGGTATACCAGATTTGCTGCAGGCGATCGCTTGGTGTTTCGGTTTTGCCTTCGTGCGTTAATAAATTGCGATCGCGACGTATAATTTTTACCAGTTCAAATACCACTGCCAAAGCCGATGGCGTGTTCAAATCGTCATCCATCGCCTGGTTGAACCGTTCCACCGCATCTTTATCCAAATTTTGACTATCGGTGGCACTGGTTTGTTGCCAGCCTAATTTTTCTCCATACTGACTGCCAAACAGCAAAGCCTCTTGCAAGCGTTTCCAACCATTGGTTGCCGAAGCGATCGCTTCATCGTTAAAATCCAAAGGTTTGCGATAGTGTGCCTGCATCACGAACAACCGCACTGCCATGGGGTCAATGCCCTGCCCCAGCAAATCGCGAATGGTGGTAAAATTGCCCAACGACTTCGACATTTTCTCCCCATTCACCGTCACCATGCCGTTGTGCAACCAATACTTCGCCAACGGTTTGCCATTCGCCGCCACCGACTGGGCAATTTCGTTTTCGTGGTGGGGAAACATTAAATCGGCACCGCCACAGTGAATATCCGCCGTTTCTCCTAAATTTTCCCGTACCATCGCCGAACATTCAATATGCCATCCCGGGCGACCTTGCCCCCAGGGAGACTCCCAAGCTGGTTCTTCCGGTTTTGCCCGTTTCCACAATGCAAAATCAAAAGGATCGCGTTTGGGTGCTTCTTGTTCCCCTTCTGCCACTCGACCGCTGGCACCCGCTTGCAAATCCTCTAAATTGCGCCCCGAAAGCTGACCGTATTCGGGAAAACGGCGTACTTCATAGTATACATCACCGCCACTTTTGTAGGCATATCCTTTCGCTTCCAGTTCTTCAATCAAGCGTTGAATGCCATTGAGGGTATGGGTAGCGCGGGGATAAAAATCCGCAGGTCGCACGTTGAGGCGATCCATATCTTCAAAATAGGCATCCGTAAACCGCCGCGCCACATCATCCATGGAAGTGCCTTCTTCTTTGGCGCGATTCAGGATTTTATCGTCAATATCGGTAAAATTTTGTACGTAGCGCACCTGATAGCCACGCCATTCCAAATACCGACGCAAAATATCCCATACAATATAGGAACGGGCGTGACCCAAATGGCAGTAATCGTACACGGTAACGCCACAGCAGTAAATACCTACACGGGGCGCGTCTAGGGGAGTAAAGGTTTCTTGACGGCGACTGAGACTGTTATACAGGGTTAAGGTCATAGCAACTATAGCAAAACCGGACGGATTTAAGAAGTGGATATCTTAGACTATTTTGGCATTTCCCTGGCAGTAAATCTAGTGGTGGAGCGTGGGTGCGTGGGAGCTTGGGAGCGTGGGAGCTTGGGAGCGTGGGAGCGTGGGTGCGTGGGAGCTTGGGAGCGTGGGAGCGTTGGAGCCTGGGAGCGTGGGAGCGTGGGAGATATATTGGTTGTTTTCTCCGATGCTCCGATGCTCCGAAGCCCCGATGCTCCGAAGCCCCGATGCTCCGATGCTCCGAAGCCCCGATGCTCCGACGCCCCGACGCCCCGACGCCCCGACGCCCCCATGCCCCAAATGCTTCCCCTCATAAATCTAACTCAACTGCGCCCGGAAGCGATTGATACTAACGCCTAACAAGACAATAGCAAAGAATGCCAAAGCAGCGGCGTTGGGTAAAATCGGTTCGATGCCCGTTCCTTTGAGAATTAAGTTACGTGCGATCGCAACGTAATGGCGTAACGGGTCAGCAAAGGAAACCACTCGAAAAAATAAAGGCATACTTTCAATGGGCGCTACTGCCCCCGATAGCTGAATAATCGGTACGTTGAAAAAGAACGAAGTTAGCACCACTTGCTGTTGGGTTTTTGATAGCGTCGCCAGCAACATGCCCAAACCAATTGCCACCACCACATATAACCCAGAAAATAACAAAAACCAAGCAAAATTTCCACGAAATGGTAAATGAAACACCACCAATCCAATCCCTGCCGCTAAAAATACATCCCCCATTAACAAAACAAACAAAGGCGCAATTTTTGCCGCTAAAATTTCCCACGCCGCTGCTGGCGTCATCAACAATTGTTCCAAAGTGCCCACATCTTTCTCGCGAATTAGGGTAATAGAAGATACCAAAGAACCGGTTAGCGTTAGCACCAATCCCATCACCCCAGGCACAAAAAACCAAGTACTCATTAAACCAGGATTGTATAAAAAGCGAACTTGGGTATTGACCAACGGGTCGGGGGGCGGTACGTTTAAATTGCGACTGTATTCGCGAACAATTTGTTGCATGTAGCCACTAGCAATGCCAGCGGTATTGGCATTCACCCCATCGATAAAAACTTGCACTTTCGCTGTTTTGCCATCGGCAATATCCTGACGAAATTCTGGCGGAATAACTAACCCCGTTGTTATTGTACCAGTCCGCACGTCTTCCACCAAATTTTCTTTACGATGGGGAGCAGTTTTTACCCAAAAAATATCGTTCTCTGTCAGAGCAGATACCAACTCGCGGCTTTCTTCGGTGCGGGAATAATCCAAAACGCCCAAACTCAAATGGGTGACGCTTGGGTCGAGGGCAAATCCTAAAATTAATAGTTGGATGGTGGGGGGAAACAGCAGCAAAAAAATAAACTGTTTGTTTTTGAGAATTTGCTGTACTTCCTTGACGGCGAGTGCCCAAAAACGGCTTTCCAAAAAACGACGAATCCAGTTCATACGTTTCTCCCATTTTAATGAATTTTTCTCTATTCTTTTAATTGCATTTTGGACATAATTTTGGTCGATACCAAAAACAAGAGACAGCCAATCGCCAAAATAATTATCGGTGCGTACCAAATCCCAATCCATCCAGTTCCCCGTACAAAAGCATCCCGGGTAATTAAAATATAGTAACGAGCGGGAATAATATTACAAATTAGAGAAAGGGGAAAGGGAATATTGTCAATACGGTAGATAAAACCCGATAGCAAGAACGAGGATAAAAATCCAGCAATGGCTGTTCCTTGAACGGCGGCATTTTGATTGCTCGAACGCACGCCAATAAAGGTGCCAAAGGAAACGCTAGATAGTAAATAGACAAACGTTCCCACCAGCAATGGCAAGGGGTTGGTGGCAAATTCCATGCGAAATAATAGAATAGCTACCCCCATAACCAAAGTAGCTTCGCCAGCAGCTACTACCACATAAGCCATAACTTTACCTAAAAGCCACTCAAATGACGTTAAGTCGGAGGAATATACCTGCAAAATGGTTCCCTGTTCTTTTTCCCGTACGACTGCGATCGCGCTTAACATGGAAGGGAACACCCACAAAACCACGGCAAATGCCCCCGGCACGATATACAAAGCTTCCCGCAAACCGGGGTTGAACCACAAACGCACTTCCGCATCGACGCTGCGTTCCGCTGGCGGTTGCAATTGATTGGTTTGAATAAAGAAATTGGTGGTGGCGCGAATGCTATTTTGCACGACGCGGGCATTGTTCACATCGCTACCGTCAACTAAGACTTGCACGTCTACGTCTTTGTCGGCTTTAATCTTGCGGGAAAAATCGGGAGGAATGACAACAGATGCGATCGCATCTCCTCGGTCTAGGGAATCGGTGGGAGATTCGCCGCTACGCACGGGGATAAATTGGTTGGTGGCAAACAAACGGGCAATATACGTGCGCGACAGGGGGCTGCGGTCGAAGTCTTGAACCGATATGGGTAAGTTTTGCGCTTCCAAACGAATGGCAAATCCGTAAATGAGCATCATTCCCAAAGGCAACAAAAAAGCCAAAGCTACCGTCAAGCGATCGCGACGAAATTGGGCAAGTTCTTTTTGGCATTGGGCAAGAATCCGACGAAACATGGCAATTCATCCATCATTATATGGTTGACAATCGCTATTTTAGGTTTTTAAAAACCATCTCTACTGGCTTGCTCGTTGCACGATACCAATAAAAGCATCTTCCAAAGAAAAGGGAATGGGGCGATGGTAGTAAATTTGAATATTATTTTTCTCTAGATTTTGTTCTACTTTAGAGAATTCTTCATCGGGATTGTCAAGCACCAAATGCAAGCGATCGCCAAAAATCGCCACCCGCCAACCAGCAAAAGCCTCTTTCAAACAATCGGAAGCTGCTTGCACGTTATCGGTAGCCAACTCTATCAATTGCCCCGGTTGTTCGGCTTTAATTTGCGTGGGCGACCCTTGCGCCACCACCTCACCAGCCACCATAAATCCCATGCGATTGCAGTTTTCTGCCTCTTCCAAATAATGCGTCGTCACCAAAATAGCAGTGCCTTGACGAGCAAAATCGCGAATCAACCGCCAAAATTGCCGCCTTGCCAACGGATCGACACCAGAAGTCGGTTCGTCGAGAAACAAAATCTGCGGTTCGTGCATCACGGAAGCCCCAAAAGCAACCCGTTGTTTCCAACCACCGGGAAGGCTGGCGGTTAGGGTATGTTCGCGACCTTGCAAGCCGCAGGTTTCCAATACCCATTCAATCTTTTCCTTACGCAATTTTCGCGGAACCCCGTAAACGCCGCAATAGAATTGCAAATTTTGTATAATGGTCAGGTCGTCGTAGAGGGTGAATTTCTGACTCATATAGCCAATCCGCGATCGCACTTCGCTGCTATGCAAATTTTTGGTTTTCCCAGCTAACTGCATTTTTCCACTAGTTGGTGGTAGCAAGCCGCACAGCATTTTAATGGTCGTGGTTTTGCCAGCACCGTTGGCACCTAACAAGCCGTAAATCTCCCCATAGCTAACTTGCAAATCGATATTTTTCACCGCTTGAAAGTCACCAAACCTCTTGGTGAGATTGTCGGCACCAATGGCAATGGATTGGCTTGGGTTTTCCTGGCGATGCTGACCGCCGCGATGGCGGGGAAAGGGAATAAACGGCGGGTCTGACTGGGAAGCACGCAAGTTGGTGACAAAAACGTTTTCTAGGGTAGGTTCGTTGGTATTGGTGGATTTGACGGCAATTTGATGGTCTTGCAAATAATTTCGTACTTCTCGTTCCCCAATTTCGCTATCTGGGGTTAAAATATCCAAGCGATCGCCAAACGATTGCACATCTGCCAAATGCTGGGTCTTTTTCTCAGATATAGCATCGCGCAAAACCGTTTCCGCCTTAGGCACATCTTCACACCGCACTTCCAAACGCGCCCATCCCAAACTATCGCGCAACTGCCGCAAGGTTCCCATTTTTTGAATCTTGCCTTCGTAAATCAACGCCATCCGATGGCAGCGTTCCGCCTCATCCAAGTAGGGCGTAGCGGCAACAATGGCAACCCCCGTGGCAGCCACCGATGCCAGCAAATCCCAAAATTCCCGACGGGAAACTGGATCGACGCCTGTGGTGGGTTCGTCTAGCAACAAGACCTGCGGTTGGGAAATGGTGGCACAGCACAGCGCCAATTTTTGCTTCATGCCTCCGGAAAGCTGACCGGCAAGACGATGGGCAAACGGTTGCAATCCTACTGATTCTAGCAATTTCGGTGCTTGACGGGCAAATTCGGCATCGGAAACCCGTCGCAAGCGGGCGTTGTAGCGCAAATTTTCTTCGATGCTTAAATCTTGATAGAGCGAGAATTTCTGAGTTACGTAACCAGTTTGCAATCTAGCGGCGTGGGGAGTGGTTCCGAGAACTTCTACACTTCCGGCAGTGGCTTCCATAACACCAGCTAAAATTTGGAATGTGCTGGTTTTGCCAGCCCCATCGGGTCCAATCAGTCCAAAAATTTCTCCTTTGTCTACGGTAAAATCAATACCACGCACGGCAGCGACGTTGCCATAATGTTTGTGCAATCCTTGCACGCGAATCGCTGGGTTGCCGGTTGCTGGTTCGTTGGTAAGGGTTTGGGTGTCGGTATGTATCATGGAAATTCATTATTCTGGTTCCGGTTCGACGATGATTTCCGCGTCAGCAGGCATACCGGGTTTGGCAAATCCTTGGGGATTGTCGATGGCTAGTTTAACACCAAATACTTGCGTGACGCGATCGCGTTTGAAATAGATATTTTCCGGCGTGAAAGAAGCTTCGGTGTCGATGGCACTGACGGTAGCATCGATCGGTTGGTCTGGGTTGGAATCGAGATAGACTTTGGCAGGCTGCCCCACGCGAACTTTGCCAATCAGCCCTTCTCGAATGTACCCGCGCAAGTAAACATCATCTAAGTCAAGCACGCTCACGATAATTTTACCAGCTGAAAGCACTTCTCCAGGTTCGGCAATGCGATCGAGCACCACCCCATCGATGGGGCTGACGATATCCAAGTCATCCAGTCGTGCTTTGATTTCTTCTTTGGTGGCTTGGGCACTGGCAATATTCGACTGGGCAGCACTGAGTTGAGAGCGCGCCTGTTCCAGTTGTTTTTGCAATCCTTCTAATTTGGCTGTACGAATTTCTGGGTTGAAACTGGTGGTTTGGGCTTGTCGCAGGGAACCGCGAGCGACGTTTACCTGACGCTGGGCAGCGTTTACAGCAGCCTGGCGTGCTTGCAAGGCAGCTTCGGTGGTTTCTACTTCGGTTTGGGCTTGGTCGAACTGCTGTTGGGGAACCACGCCTTGTTCTACCAGATTCTTATAGCGATCGCGATCGACTTTGGCAAGCCGCAGTTGTGCCTGGGTTTCCTGTTTTTGGGCTTTGGCTTCCTCTAATTTTGCTAAAGCTGACGATAAATTGGCTTGGGCTTCTTCAATGCGACCTTGCGCCTGCTGTTCCGCTTGCTGGCGGCTGAGACGCACCTCCCGCATTTGGCTTCGAACTGCATCGATTTGCAACCGCGCTTGGTTGGCTTCCTGCCGGGCACTTTGTAGTTTGGCTTCTGCCCCCCGCAGTTGCGCTTGCAGTTCGTCGTCGTCTAATTTGGCAATGACTTGATTTTCCTGAACTCGGTCTCCTTCGCGAACGGTAATTTTTTCCACACGACCCGCTACTTTCGCCCCAATATCGCTTTCGTAGCCTTCGATTCGACCGCTGAGTTCGATGGCGCTATCTTCCGGTTGTGATAAAAAATACCGCACAGCAATCCCAGTGCCTACTACAAAAGCAGCAATAGGAATCAAAAATAACAATTTGCGCGATCGCTGTGGGGGTTTGGCAGTAATGCCAGGATGGGATACAGAAGAAGTTTGCTGAACCATAACCGATTCATCCCATTCTACACTAAGAGAAAAATAGAAAACAAACCATACCGTATAGCGACCCGATAAAGTGGATACTGAACTATACCGTATAGTCCTATTTGCTTTATAATTATACTATACCGTATAGTATTGACTGAGTGCAAATACTTTACGAAAATTTAACCTTAACGTCATTTCCAGGTGAAACCCATGGTCAGTTCAACCCCCACCTCCAAACGCCAGCAAATCCTACAAGGTGCCATTCAAATCTTCCTAGAAAACGGCTATGAAGGAACCAGCATGGATCGAGTAGCCGCCGCCGCCGGTGTTTCCAAAAACACCATCTACAGCCACTTTCAAGACAAAAAAGGCTTGTTTGTCAGTCTCATCGAACAAGTAACCGGAGAAAGATTTCAAATCGTTTTCGGTTCCGTATCCCTTTCCGGAGATCCAGCCATCGTTTTGCGTCAAATCGCCGAGAAATTCTTTGCCACCATCATGGTAGACCAGGAATATATTGCTTTTCTCCGCCTCATTATTGGCGAATCGGGGAGATTTCCCGAACTAGCTCAACTGTTTGTACGCGCATTGCCTCAAAAAGTTATCCATATTCTAACGCGCTATCTAGACGCGCATCCAGAACTAGAATTAGAAAGCTCCGAAGCTACCGTACGGATTTTTGTTGGTTCTTTAATGGGATTTATTTTAACTCAAGAAGTCTTGCACGGTAAAGACATTCTCCCCCTGCAGCAAGAAGAACTAATTCGTACTTTAATCGATTTAATTGCAAGCAAAAAGAAGGATTCCAGTCAATTGGAAAGCGAATAGTTCTATAATTTCCAGAAAAGTGGAGCCATCAATTCCCATGTCTGAAAATACCACCAATGAAAATCCAACCAACGAATACGATAGCCCCTGGAAAGAAGCCCTCGACCTGTACTTTCCCG